>CAZTCD010000025.1:0-41049 GCA_964612065.1 uncultured Bdellovibrionales bacterium
AGGGGTTTTTCGTGCGTGGTCATCTGGATCACGAAGGATCTGTCCACCTTGAGGTCGTCGAGGGGCATGGAGGCCAGGTACTGCAAGCTGGAAAATCCGGTGCCGAAATCGTCGATCGCGATCTTGTAACCGAGATCCGAGCACTTCTGGAGGGTGGCGATCGCCGCTTTCCCTTCCGTCATGATTCGCTCGGTAACCTCCAGCTTCACCTGGGAGGATTTCACGCCGAAGTGAGCCCGCGTGGCTTCGAGATGAGGAACGAAATCAGGGTCGGCGAACTGCCGGCCGCTCACATTGATGCTGATGAAAAAATTCTCAGGAAGGGTGAGCTGCTCGTTCATTTGTTTCAGATCGGAAAGGCATTTTTCGATGATGCGTTTTCCCACTTTCAGGATGAGAGAGCTCTCTTCGAGCACGTCGATGAACACTCCTGGGGAGATCACCTTTCCATCGCTCGCGATCCAGCGGATCAGGGCTTCCCCGCCCACCACGGCTCCGTTTCGCAAGTCGTGGATCGGCTGGTAGAAGGGCACGAATTGATCGGCCTGTAGAGCGGCATCGATCTTGTTCTCCAAAGAAAGGCGTTCGAGGGCTTTTTTCTTCTCTTCCTCGTCTGCAGCGCTTTCGGCTTGCTTCGGGAAGGGCATCACGGAGCCGCGGCCGGAATTGTTCTGCTCGCGCAGGCGGTCCATGAAGGCACGCATCATCAGGCGGATGATGGGATCCGGGCTTTGCAGGCGATCGGTTAGCTGGCTCTGGGTTACGGTTACGAGGCTCACTTCGGTTACGGCGCGGCAGGAGGCGGAGCGGAGGCTGTTGTCGATCATCGACATCTCGCCGAAGATCTCACCTGGGCCCAGCGTTTTCAAAGGAAGCTCGGCCCCGTTTTTCATCAGATAAACGAGCACCTGCCCACTCTCGATGAGGTAGGCGCAGTCTCCGCTTTCACCTTCCTGGAAGATGATCTCGTTTTCGCGATACACGCGGTTCTGGTTAGCCGGCATTCTCTGTCTTTTCGGCGTCTTGCCGGATTTCCCTGAGCAGGAGGGGCGAAAAAAAGCTGTTTCCTCAAGGCAAAAGATATCAGGGGGTTAGCGGGCCGGAAAACACGCTATCCAGTTCCGGCAGGGCCAGGCGGCGGAAGGCGCCCGGGGGGAGGTCCGGCGGGAGACGCAATCCTCCCAGGCTGATCCTTTCCAGGGTTTCCACATGATTCCCGAGGGCCGCGAACATGCGGCGCACCTGATGATAGCGGCCTTCCACGATCTCGATCGTGGCGGAGCGGGGCGAATGCACCTCGAGCCGGGCGGGAAGGAGCGGGGCACTCTCCCCTCTAAGCATCAGGGTTCCTGAAGCAAAGGAATCCGCTTCGGTTCCTTCGAGGGGCCGCGCGAGCCCCACGAGATAGCGTTTCGGTATCTTCGCTTTGGGGCTCGTGATTTTGTGCACGAGAGCGCCATCGTCGGAAAGGAGGAGGAGGCCGCTGGTTTCCTTGTCGAGGCGGCCCACCGTGGTTAGGGCGGGATCCCGGAGCCGCCAGCGTTCCGGAAGGAGGTCGTAAACCAGTCCTCCTTCTTCCTTGTGCGAGCAGCTGAGGCCGGTGGGCTTGTTCATCAAAAGCACGAAGCCGGGCATCGGATCGATAGGCTCTCCGCTTACGGTAAGCTCCCGTTCGAGCTCCGGGCCTGTTTCCAGTTTCCGGTCGGAATTCCGCAAAACCTCGGTGCCGAGGCGAACCTCACCTCGGGCACAACGGGCCTGCACTTCTCTTCGGGAGCCATAGCCGAGGGTGGCGAGGAGGCGATCTAAACGAATTTTACTCACTTCATCGCCTCGCCCGGTAGATTTTGAATCCGCCTTCCTCTTTGAGGAGGGAAACGGTGTGAAAGCTCTCCCGGAGCATCTCCTCGTAAGGAAGGTGGCGGTTTGCCACCAGCCAGAGATCGCCCTCCGGCTTCAGCATATGGGCCGCCTGGGCCAGGAAGGCCAAACCGAGGGAGCGATCTTCCTCTCCGGCGCTGTGAAAGGGAGGATTGCAGAGAACGAAATCGAGGCCCCGGAGCCCGGGATCATCGGTTCTGAGATCGGCTTGCCGGAAGCGAGCCCGTTTCTCGTGCTCCAGGTTTTTGCGGGCGCAATCGAGGGCGCGGCGGTCGAGTTCCAACAGCGCGATCTCTTCTACCTTCGCAGATCCAAAAGCGGCCCGAGATAGCACCCCAAGCCCCGCGCCTAAATCGGCTCCGCAGCCGCGGAGCTCGGGAAGGCAGGAAAGCAGGAGGGCCGAGCCCGCATCGATCCGCTCCCAGCTGAACACTCCCGGCTGGGTAAAGAGGCCGAGGGGTTCTTCGAAGCGCGGGGCGCCTTCGGCGATCGCTTCTTCGAGGCCGGCAGGCTCGGCGGGGCGTAGTGTTTTGCAGATCTTGAAATGAGAGCGGCTCTCTTCCTCCACCTGGCAGCCAAAGCCTTCCAGCTCTTTGCGGATCCGGGAACCGCCTTTGTTCTTGGGGCCGAGGGCCAGGAGCGGGGCGCCCGGAGCGAGGGACTGCAGGGCAAGAGCGAGAGTATAACGGCGTTCGAGAGTGCCCGGGGGCACCAGCGCCGTAAAAGATTCAAGCGAAGCTGGCTTTACCTCTTCCAAAGAGGCCGAGCCAGGGATCAACGGGGAATATTGAAGGCCTCCCTTCGGCAGGGAGGCCAGATCAGCAGGCGGATGGCCGTATATACCCTCTTGGGCCAAGCGGGCCTAGAAGGGGGCCTTGGCCCGGATGGCTTTGAACTCGGGAGGCATGCGCTCGCCCAGCTGGGCGAAGAATTCATCGTGCCCTTTGAATTCACGCTGCCATTGCTCGGGATTCAGTGTGGTTGCTTTGGCGAACTGTTCCTCACTGAAGCTCGTGCCGGTCCAATCGAGGTCCTGGTAACGGGGCGATGTGCCCAGCTTGGTCTGCTCGGAGCCGCCCTTGCCTTCGGTGCGCTCGAAGATCCACTTTAGCACGCGCATGTTCTGTCCGAATCCAGGCCAGATGAACTTGCCCTGCTCGTCTTTGCGGAACCAGTTCACCACGAAAATCTCCGGAAGCTTCCGGGCAAGGGTGGGCATCTTCAGCCAGTGCGAGAAGTAAGAGCCGATATGGTAGCCGCAGAAAGGCAGCATCGCCATTGGATCCCGGCGCACCACACCCACGGCGCCGGTAGCAGCGGCAGTGGTTTCGGAGCCCACGGTAGCGGCGTAGTAAACGCCTTCCGCCCAGGAGTTCGCCTGGAAGATGAGGGGGATGGTATCGGCCCGGCGGCCACCGAAAATGAAGGCCGAGATCGGCACGCCGGAGGGGTTTTCCCAGTCGGCATCGATCGAAGGGCAGTTCTTGGCGGGAGCCGTAAAGCGGGCGTTCGGATGAGCCGCGAGGCGCCCGCAGCCAGGAGTCCAGGCCTTGCCCTGCCAATCGGTGAGCTCTGCCGGCGGGGTTTCCGTCATGCCTTCCCACCAAACATCACCGTCAGGCGTCAGGGCCACGTTGGTGAAGATCGTATCGCGGGCCACGGAGAGCATGGCGTTGGGGTTCGTTTTCATCGAAGTGCCGGGAGCCACGCCGAAATAGCCGGCTTCCGGATTGATCGCGCGGAGCTGGCCTTCGGCATCAGGCTTGATCCAGGCGATATCGTCGCCGATTGTGGTCACTTTCCAGGTGTCGAGGCCGGCCGGGGGCACGAGCATCGCGAAATTGGTTTTTCCGCAGGCGCTCGGGAAAGCGGCGGCTACATATTTCTTCTGACCTTCCGGGTTTTGCACGCCGAGGATCAGCATGTGTTCAGCGAGCCAACCTTCATCTCGGCCCATGGTGGAAGCGATGCGGAGAGCGAAGCACTTTTTGCCGAGCAGGGCGTTGCCTCCATAGCCGGAACCGAACGACCAGATGGAGCGTTCTTCCGGATAGTGCACGATGTATTTGTGGTCGGGATTGCAGGGCCATTTGGAATCCTGCTGGCCTTCCGCGAGGGGCGCTCCTACCGAATGCACGGCCTGCACGAATTCTCCTTCACCGAGGGCTTCCAAGGCATCACGGCCCATGCGGGTCATGATTCTCATGTTTGCGGCCACATAAGGAGAATCAGAAATCTCTACGCCAAACTGGGAGATCGGGGAGCCAAGAGGGCCCATACAGAACGGCACCACATACATGGTTCGGCCACGCATCGAGCCGCGGAAGAGGCCGTTCAGCTTCTGCTTCATTTCAGAAGGCTCTACCCAATTGTTGGTGGGGCCGGCATCTTCCTTTTTCTTGGAGCAGATGAAGGTGCGGTCTTCCACGCGGGCTACATCGCCTGGATCGGAGAGCGCCAGGAAGGAGTTCGGGCGCTTGGCCGGATTCAGGCGGGTAAAAATGCCCTTTTTCACCATCAATTCACAAAGTTCGCGGTTTTCCTCTTCCGAACCATCGCACCAGTGAATGCTTTGGGGCTGGGTGAGATCGGCAATTTCCGCTACCCAAGCGAGGAGCTTTTTGTTCGTGATATTCATAGTGTTATGCGTGGGGATGGGCACCATCGAGTCCTCAAGATAATGGGTACAAAATCCGGGGTATTGTGTCGCGTAGATACCAAGACGAGGCCGGATTGTCATCTAATAGAGTCTTAAACTTGACTGGGTGGGCCAGGAGGCCTGGCACGTCCTCTGCTGAAGCTAGTGGGAAGGGGGAGTAAGGGCCCCGAAGGAGTAGAGCATATGCACCTGGTTAGTATGAGATGCGAGAACTGCGGAAACGACTACGCGAAAGCCTTTATGGTGACCCTGGCGGGCGAGGAGCATGTTTTTGACTGCTTTGAATGCGCGATCAGCGCCCTGGCTCCGCGATGCGCCCACTGCACCACGAAAATCATCGGGCATGGCGTGGAGCATGGAGAGCATATTTTCTGCTGCGCTCATTGCGCCAAAAGCTTCGGCCTCGAAGGCCTGAGCGATCACGTGGCTTAGCGGCGCAGCTTTTTATAGTCCCGGAGCCATTCCACGAATACGTGCTTGAAACCCACCGTATACCAGCGCTTGTTCAGCCTGTGGTAAACGCGGTGCTTGGGCTTCAAGGTGCTCCAGTAGGCGGCCGCTCCTCGGCCGGGACGCCGCTGCACGAGATCCGGGCCGATATCCGTATCCGAGATCATCTTATCCTTGGCGATCAGGCGGGCCATTATATTGGTTCCACAGGTAAGGTTCTTCACCGGATCGTTCAGATCGGCTCCGCGGGGAGCGTTCGGGCACTCACCGGCGGATAGGGCGAGGAAGCCGATGCTGGGCACGCCGTTGCCTTCCACGAAATGGGAGATCAATTTGTAATTGCTTTCCTTGTAGGCGATTGCGGCGATCATCATCACCCAGCAGTTCTCTCGCTCATGCAGCTCGGCTTTATGGTAGCCGGGGCAGAAGGTGTCGGCGTCGCGGGCCTGATCGAAATCCTTCATCCGCTTTCTTACCACGGAAAGTACCGTATTGGTCCACAGCTTGTGGCTGGGTTTCTTCAGCTTTTCCCACATAGGCGGAGTGAGGCGCTGGCGCTTCTCCTCCACGGAGCGGTATTGTTCCTGCTCGGCGCGCTTGCGCTCTTCCTCCTTGCGGCGTTTTTGCTCTTCGATCTTGCGGCGCTCTTCGTCCTTTTTGCGCTTTTCTTCCTCGATGCGCTTGCGCTCCTCTTCTTTTTTACGCTTCTGCTCTTCTAAGCGCTTCTGCCGCTCTTCTTCTTGCTTGCGCTTCTGCTCGTTCTGCTGCTTCTGTTTTTCTTCTTCGGCGCGTTTACGGTCTTCTTCCTGTTTGCGTTTCTGCTCTTCGGCACGCTTGCGCTCTTCTTCTTGTTTGCGCTTCTGCTCGTCCTGCTGCTTCTGTTTTTCTTCTTCCGCGCGTTTGCGTTCTTCTTCCTGCTTGCGTTTCTGCTCTTCGGTGCGCTTGCGCTCTTCTTCCTGCTTGCGCTTCTGCTCATTCTGCTGCCTTTGTTTTTCTTCCTCGGCGCGTTTACGCTCTTTTTCCGCAGCGATCGCGGTTCGGCAGGCCGCCTGCCAGCGGGAAATGGATTGCTCGAGTTCGGTATAGGCTTTCAGGAGCTCGGCCTTTTTTTCTTCTCCGAGGTGGAGCTTCAGATCTTGTGCTTTGCTGCTGCCGACGCGAGCGAGAAAGGATTGCGACTGGGCAAGGCGCTCCTCGGTATAGCCTTCCCGGCTCACAAAGGCCTGCCACTCGGTTTTTAGGCCATGCACTCGGGCTTTAGCCCAGTTGGACTGCTTCTGCTGCTCGCATCCGGCTTCAAGCGCATGCGTTCTGGCGATCAGGGCTTGGTAGCGCTCCTTGGCGATCTTGTTGTATTGGCGAGAGAGGATCTTTTCGAGATCCGCTGCTTCTGCCTGCAGGGCGCGGCTGCGCAAGGAGGAAAGGGCACTTTCATTCTGGCAGCTTTCCTGCCGGGCTTCGAGCTTGGCGAGCTCGGCTTCGAGCTCCTGAAGGGCGAGGCTCGGTTCCACCAGGTTCTGCCCGGAGCAGCCGGCGATCAGGCGCCGAAAACGAAGCGCGAGATCGAGATGGGACTGGAGCGCAAGCAGGCGCACGGAAGCCGAAGGCTTCGATATAGCCTGGTAATCGTTTCCGATCTGTTCGAGGCTTTCTTCCGAGAAGTAGCGGGAGTCCAGGGAGCAGCTGTTCTTGGTCGCGCTCCTGCGGCGGATCTCAAGAAAGCCCAGCCTGCTGTGGTAAAACTTGGTTTCTACCTCGGTAGGATCTCCGTGACCGCAGCTTACGAGGAGCTTGGTGAGGGCCAGGCGATTGCTTTGGCTGATCTGTCCCTGGAAGAAGCTGCGTGCCACGATCACGCTTTCGGTGTCGAATCCCTCACAGCTGGCGGTTTTCAGGAAGGAGCCCACAATGGCGTCTTGGGGGGAGGTGCTCGAAAGGTCTTCGATTTCGCAGGAAGCGGCCAGGGCGCGGATTCTGGCGAAGTAGGAGTTGAGGCTCGTGTCTACGTTCTCGGCTTCCAGGAGGGTGTGGGTTTTCGCGAGTTCGGCGATATGAAGTTCTCTGAGCTCCTTATCGATCGCTTTGATCGATTGGGTGGCCGCAGGGGTGCATTTCTGAGGATTCTTTTCGAGGGCTTCGAGGCGTTCCTGGAAAGGCACTTCCACCGGATCGGGCTGGGGCTCAGGGTTGGCGGCTACGGGGCTAGGGGTTCCACCGGCTTTGGGAGCGTTGTTCTCCTCCTTTCCGCAGGCATGAAGGAAAGCAACGAGCAAAACGAGGGCGGAAAAACGGGTTAGGGCGGATTGATACACGAGAAACCTCTGGGCTAGAGCCAGCTCCAAGGCCAGCCTTCCATCAACCAGGGTTGAAGGCTTTTTATGCCTTCAGACAAAAATAGTCAAGAATAATGCAACGAATTAATTTGGGTAATATATTGAAATAAAAGGCTAAATAGCCTCGAGAAACGCCAGGGCTTCTACATGGTCGGTGAGAGGAAAAAAGTCAAAGGGGTGGGCCTCCCTGAGCTTATAGGAAGGTGAGAGGAGCCCGATATCCCGGGCTTGGCTGCGAGGGTTGCAGGAGAGATAGGCGATGCGTTTCGGTTTATAGTTCAGAATCCACTCCACTACCTCCAAGCTCATCCCATCCCTCGGAGGGTTGGTGAATAGGCAGAAAACGGAGGCCGGCTTTTCTTCCAGAAAGGAGATCAGCTGGGGAATGCGGTTCTCCACCTTGCCTTTCAAGATCCGGCTCTGGGGCGCATTTCTTTTCGCGGCCTCCACCGCCTCTCCTACGAGTTCCACTCCTATGGCCTGCCAGCCTTGCTTCTCCCAAAGGGACAGCGAAACCCCGGAGCCGCTATAGAGATCCATCACTCTCGATGGGTGGGCGTCTCGAAAGAATTCGAGAGAGAGGGAAAGGGCCTCGTTTTCCAGTTCCGGAATCTGCTGGCGAAACGAAAGAGCTCCATAGGCATGGCCGTCCTCCAGCAGGAAGCGGCTGCCGAAAACGATTTCCTGCTTTCGGGCGGCGATCACTTTTCTTCCGGCCGCAGGATTCCAGTTCAGCTGAAGCCCCTCTATGCCCGCTTTGCGAAGCTTGGTTTCCGTGGTGATGGCCCATTGGCGCCACCTCGCCTCTGGCGCGCATTTGAGCACCAGGGTGAGAAGGGCCCCTGACGCCTGCACAAACGCCAGCGGAATCTCCGCCGGAAGCAGCTCTCTCAGGGCCGTGAGCGCGCGATTGAGTTCGGGGCTGTGGGCGGGACAGTGGGGGATGGGAATCAGATCACTTTCCCAGCCGCGCCTTTTTCGAAGACCCAGCATCCACTGTCCGTTCCACCTTTCCGCGTGGAGAAGGGATTTTCGGCGGTAGGAAAATCTTCGTGCGGGAGTCCGGATCGGAAGGCATTTCCCCAGCCAACGTTCCGCCCAGGACTGCTTACGTGCGTCACTATCCTCTGGGGAAAGATCTCGGTAACGGCAGCCCGGGCAATTTTCTTCACAACCTTCGAGGCGCATTTACCCGGGATACCTTATTGTGGCGCTTAGGCAAGGATAGACTTGGTGCGAAATCCGCTTTCTGCATGGTCTGCCCAAAAATGCTTAGACCTTTGCCTGAGGGCTGCCTATAAATTTCCCCATATGAAAACCATCCTATTGATCGCATCCCTTCTTTTTCCTATCCACTCTTTCGCCTGCCCCCTTGGCCCAGGCGAAACCGAGCTCACTCTTTCGAGGGTGATGAGAAACTTCGGGCGCTATCTCATGCCTGCGGATCTTATGGTGCAAAAGGCCACTATGGGTGGCGGCCAAGACGTGCCCAACGCGGATCTGGAGCGTTCGATCCGGAGCCTCGATGTGGTTCTTACCTGTGTGGACCGCTCCCTGACCGATCGTTCGGAGGCTCTCCTTCCTCGCCGGGCGAGAGAACTGCAGGGAGAGGCACGCGCCGCTTACCTTCGAATGTATGCTTCCCGGCTGAGAGACTTTCGCGCCACCGTGGTGAACTACCAGAACGAGTTCACCCGGCTGCTGGGTTTGCCGGTTCCCGGAAGAGACTTCCTCCCGGCCAAAGGATTGAGCAAGGCCGTGCAGGAAGCCGCCAACCGAGCCCATGAAGCCTTGGGTGGTGGCAGCAACTAGAGCAAAGCAGGAAATCGTTCGAAAACGAAAAAAGCCAGGGCAGAAACCCTGGCTTTTTTATGGGAACCACGGGAGCGCAGCGGTCTGCGCTACCATGGTAGCCGAACATTAATATCCGGGAGGGATCGCCATCAATCCCGAATTGTACTGGCCGCCCCTTGGGCCTCCGAGCGGAATCAGAGGCTGGAACTTGCTCTTCTCCACCGTCTTCTTGTCGGTGATCTTCCGGGTGCTGTGGGCTTCCATGATGTCGCCATAAGTGGCAGGGAATACGTGGTAGCCGAGGTGGGCGATGCCGAAGAAGAAAGGAACTTTCTTCAGCCAGCGAGGAGGAAAGTGGCCAAAGTCCACCAGGCTTTCCGCATCGTCCACATCATTGAGGTAGTACTTTCTCTTTTCCTGAACGGTTTTCCAGGAATCGGCGTGCTGGCCCCAGATGTTCTTCGGGTTTCCGGGATGGTTGCGGCGGTCACGCTCATCCCACTTTTCATTGCGGGAGGTATCGGGATTCCAGTAAACGGCTTTCCAGCCGAGGCCGCGGAGGGCGTGGATCACGGAATTTCCGGAAACGCCGTTCGCGAGAGCAAAGAGACGAATCTTCTGCCAGGTTTCGGCATGGCCGGCTTCCAGCATGCCCTTTTTGAGGCACTTCATTACGAGGCCGATGCAGGAGGTGGGCTGCATCATCTCGGGGCATTCGTCGAGGCCGCCTTTGCACTCGCCGTTCGGCACGAGCGCCTCAACGGATTCCTCATCGAGGCCTTCTTCGCGAAGAAATTCGCGCTTTTCTTCCTTCGTGGTGGCCACGCGGGTTCCATCGCGCAATGTCTTTACGGCGAAGGAGGAGTTGTCACCGTAGAAGGCGCTCACTCCATATTCCTTGATAAAGGTTTTATGCCGGCGGAGGTCGAACTCCAGGCACTCGGAAGCCGTATCCAGAATCTGCGGAAGGGCTTGGAGGTGGGCGGACTTTTCGGCTTCAGTGAATTCCACGCTGCCGTTCCATCCGGCGGCTTGAGAAGGGGACGGCAGTGCGGTGACGAGGGCGAGGGCGCCCAGGGCGAAAATGCGGGTTCGCATAAAATCTCCTAATGGTCGGGTCCTCAGAGGTCTCCTTTTAGCTCGACCGAGTGCGTTAATCAACTTAGAAGATCTTACCTAACCTATGGAAATGTAACAGTTTGGGAGGGCCCCCTAGCGGGCTAGGGCTGGCGGATCCGCTTCAGGTTGGAAGAATAGCGAAGCTGCAGGAGCTCCACAGCCAGGGAGAAACCCATGGGAAGGTAGATATAGCCCTTGGGCACGTGGCCGCCGAATCCTTCGATCACGAGGGTAACTCCGATCGTGAGCAGAAAGGAGAGAGCGAGGATCTTGAGGGTAACGTGCCTGTGCACGAAGGCGGCGATGGGGCCGGAGAAACCCAGAACAAAAAGAAAAGAAGCGAGCACCGAGGCGTAGATCACGAGAAGGCTATCCGTAAGCCCCACGGCCGTGATTACGGAGTCGATGGAGAATACGAGATCCAGAAGGATGATCTGGGAGATCACCGCCCCTAGGGTGGCTTTGGCGGTGGAGGAGCTGGTCTGCTCTTCCCGGAATTCCACCACATGGTGGATCTCTCTCGTGGCTTTGAACAGCAGGAAGCCGCCGCCCGCGATCAGGATGAGGGCTTTCCAGCTGAGGCCAAAGAGCACGGCCTCATTGAGTTTTACGAGGTAGGCGGCCCCGAGCAGCAGAAGGAGGCGGCCGCCTAGGGCAAGGCTGAGCCCGAGAAAGCGGGCGAACTTTCGCTGTTCCGGAGGCAGTCGATCGGTAAGGATCGAAATGAGAAGGATGTTGTCGATCCCAAGCACGAGCTCGAGGCCCACGAGGAGGAAGAAGGTAGCAACGAGGTTGGCGTGCATACCGAGATCATAAGAGGAAGGCGCGGCCTTCGCACTGAATTTGGCGGCGGAAAGAAAAAAAGAGCCGGCGGTGAGCCGGCTCTTTTCTGGTTCGGGATCCGCAGGTGATCAGTTCACCACGATTTCGTCGAACTCGTCTTCGATCACTTTGCCGGTGGCGTCCTTGGAGGGGCCCAATACTCGGCGAATGATCGGTTCACGCTGATCGCGCACCAGCCGGCCGGTATAGCCCGAGGTGTGGAACGTGGCCGTATAGCGCGAGAAGTGCGAGCCGGACACGATATAGTCCACCTTCATGCTGTCGCCGGCCAGCATCATGCCGGCTTTGAACGTGAACTGGTTGGTGAGCATCGCTTCGCCGAAGCGGGCGTAAGCCATGGTGGCCAGCTTTTCGTTGCCGGTGCGCAGGGCTCGCTTGAGCCCCACGGCTGCTCTGGCCATTTTTTCCATTCCGCTATTGGTGCGTCTGGCCACGAGATCAAGGCAGGTGCGCTCATCGAGGGCCCCGTCTTCTTCCCGGCAGAGGCTGGTGGCAGGCTTCCCTTCCGCAAGGGTGGTAGCCATTACCTTGCCGCCGAAGTCCTTGAGGGAGCTGAAGAGGTTGCGTCCGGCGCGCGCCACGATGTTCTGCGTGTTCTGCGCGCTGAACTGGGCTCTCAGCTGGAGGCTTACGTTGTTGTAGCGGCCGCTTTTCTCCGGCATATCGAGCATGAGCAGATCGCCGAGGCCGGTATCTTCCCCCATGCGTTCCATGGCGTGCCGGAGCGCGCGTACGGTGCCGTCGGAGTTCTCGTAGGTATAGAGCATATGCCCGAAGAATCCGCGGGCTACGCTCTTGGACTTATCGTTTTTCAGAGCGTAGGAGGTGCCGTAGAAGGCCTTGGTGGTGGTCTTCTCGTAGGGATAGAGCTTGAGGTACTTCTGCGTGAAGTAAGCGCCGTAAACGGCGTTCAGGGTGCGCCCGCACTCATAGCTCTTGCGGCGGCTCGCTTCGAAATAGCGATCGCGGCTCCAGCTGATCTTGAAGAGGAAGGGAATGCCGAAGTACTTCACGTAGCTGGAAGTGCCTTCGCGCACGGTATCGGCTTCATCCCAGAAACGCACCGAGGTGGAACCGGCGCGCATCGCGAGCTTCTGCACAGGCGCGATGTTTCCGCGAACGAGGTCGCGGTAGGCGCGCACGCCCATGGGATCCCGCATGTTCAGAGCGAAACCGAAAGCTTTTCCATAGCGGGAGTATTGGGTTGCGCTTACGTGGGAAAGCAACGCTCCCACCTGCAGCCCGAGCGATTCGATATGGCTGTCGGATACTTTCACGTATACGTGGTCGCTATCGAGTTTTTCCATATAAACCTGGAAATCACCCCTTGCCATGGCGGCAGTCTGCACGCCGATGAAGGAGGCTCCGAAGCCGGCCCAGAAAACGATTCCACCATAGGTGTTATAGGTGAGCACATCGCCGGGAACCATGTTGGCGAAGGCCGACTGAGCTTCCCGGAGGCTGGGCACGTCGGAACGGTTTTCGAGAGCGCGCACGCTCGGGAAAAAGCGGATCGCCATGCTGTGGCGGCCCTTGATCGGGAGAAGGCCCACGGTGGCCCAAACGGAATTTCCGAGGAAGGTGGAGTTCGGGAATTCCATGGAGCCGGCGATGCCGAGGCCGATGCCTTTTTCGTTGAAGTCGATGGCTTGAAAGCCTTTGCTGGTATTGCCGAAAACGAGTTTCTTCTGTTTGGTTTCAGAGAGGTTGATGATCTGTTCGGAGCTGCCCCATTCGAGATGGAGGCGGGGTTCGATGGTCTGGATGTAGCCTTTGCTGGTGGTCTTCTCCTGTTCGATGATCGGGCCGAGGCCGATTCCGTCGTCCGGATGAGGATCAAGGCTCAGGTCCGGCTCAGGAATGGAGCAGGCGCTGTTGCTGTCGCCGCCTCTTCCGAGGCGCTTGGAATCTTCGGTTGTGCCGGCGAGCGCAGGCGTGGCGATGCTGAGCGAGAGCAGGGCCGCAATCAATTTTGGATTGGTCAATCTTGAAGACGCGGATTTCAGTAACACAGGGAACCCCTTCCGAGTAGATCGTGTGACCTCTCTTAAAGGGATACCCTCCTAGGATGCAGATCCGCAGAAAGGGTGCCCTCATAAGCGAGGCACAGTTGGTATTTTTCGGGGCCTAGATCCAGGGTCCAGGATCGGATTTCGTTTCGGCCCGGTTCGCCGCGCGCAGGCATTGCACTTCCGAGGCCGCCCTGAAGAGATTCAGCGCCGGAGAGTTTTGCCAACGCTTCTTTTTCGCACCAGAGGCGAAAACAGGCGGCGGCTCGCTCTTCGGCCGGGAGGCTGGTCAGGGTTTCCAGTTCCCGAGCGGTTAGCGCGCTTTCAATAGTGGAGGGATCTATCGCAGTAATACATTCAATGTCCAGACCTACTCTTCCATTCGAAGAAACCACCACCGCAATCGCACGGCCGGAATGAGATAGGGAAAAATCGAGGCAGGATGGGGCGTTTACCAGGTACGGTTTTCCGTTTTCTTTTTGCTCGATCGTGTAATTTTTCTCAGTTCCTGTGAGCTCGGTAATGGCGGTTTGTAGCAAGTGGCGTCCTGCCACGAATCTTTTGCGGTCTTCGAGGTGCTGAAGGGAGGTGGCGCGGGCTCTTTCCCCCTCGCTCAGGCTTCTCAGGGCCTGAGACGAGAGAGTTTCCGGAATTTCCGAAACGAGCAGTAGGATCACGATCCTGCCTTGGCAGGGAACGGAAGGATATTGGAGGCCGGTTCTTCCTCGCCGGCCGAAATCTGCACGGTGGGAATTCCGTGCCAGTGGCTGCGAGGTTTCATGGATTCACCCTTCATGAGCAGAGAAAGAGGGCCGATATTCGCGCCTTTCTTCATCTCCGTATCATAGAGAACCACGGCCATATTGCCCACGGAGCAATCGCTTTCGATATCCACCGTGGAGCTCTTCATCACCCGGTCTTCGAAAAGATGGTTCTGCACGATCGATCCACGGTTGAGGGCTACGTAATCGCCCACATTCACGAGATCAAACTCGGAGAATAGCGTGCTTTCGATATAGCAGCGGCGGCCGATTTTGCAGCCAATGGTGCGAAGCAAGGGGCCCACGAAAGGCGTTCCGTGGAGGGGCAGGAGAGCGGGCGACATCGTGCTCTCGAAAACCCCGTTCACCATCTCATTGCGCCATACATAATGGCTCCAGAGCGGCTTCACTTCGGGTTTGATCACGCCCATAAAGATCCATTTCGTAACGGCCGTAACGGCCACGTACCAGAGGGCTATCAGGGTGCCGAGCGCGGGCACGGAAAGAACCATGCCGGTGAAACCGAAGGCTGAGAGAGCCAGCTTCATGCCCAGGTACATCCCATAGGCTCCGGCAAAGAGGCCGTAGCTTGGGATCAGAACCCGCAGGCCATCGATCAGGCAGCGGAGAGCCACAAGAGAAGCCGTAGGCCGGAAGATCTCCTCTTCCGAGAATTTTCCCACGCCCACTTTCTGGCGGCTCGGAAGCGAGAAGGCGGGAGAGCCCACCCAATCGGTGCCATCGGGAGTGTGCCTGGAGGCGGGAAGCGAGGTTACGCCGAGCAGGCATCCATCGCCAAGGGAGGCGCCCACGGGAAGAACAGAGGCGTTGCCCACGAACGAGCGGCGGCCGATCTTGTTCATCGCGATCTGGAAATGCCGGCGGTAGAAACGCTTGCCCCCGATGATGGAGGAGTCAGCGAAGAAGCTTTCTTCCCCGAGCTCGATCAGATCAGGCGAGAAGTAGGCCAGAACGGAAAGCTCCGCACGCTTGCCGATTTTCGCGCCCAGCAACCGCATCCAATGAGGAAGGTAGATCGTGGTGTAGAGAGGCAGAAGGTAGAGGCGGCTCATCTTGAGGAGGCGGTCCACAAACCATTTTCTCAGGTAGAACGCACTGTTCACGGAATAGGTTCCGGGCTCGGCCTTGTTCAGTACCAGCCGCTTCACGGCCACGAACCACAAGGCGTAGATCACGAATCCCACCGGCACATAGGCTACCGCCCAGGCCAGGCCCGCCAGGGTTCCGTACTTATGGAACACCATGGTGTTTGCGGCGAGGGCCGCCAGGAGAGGAAGGCTGAGAACGGCTTCCATGACAAAGATCAGAGCCAGGTGGCCGAGGGCGATCAGCTTGTTGCTGCGCCTTGCTTCGGGCTCCGATACTTCCGGAAGGGAAACGTGCATCTTCTGTGCGGGGGATCCACGGCGGTGTTCGCCCGCGGGGATTACCGTGCCGTCAGGGAGGTGGCTCTGGTCGTCGAGGGCGGAGAAATTCTCCATCCGGGTGTGGAGGCCGAGATTGGAGTGTATGCCCACGAAGCAATCGTTGCCGATCTCGATGGCGCCGATCGTTAGATAACCGTCTTCCACTCGGTAGCCCAGAAGCTGGGAATCCATTCCTACGCTGGAGTTATGGCCGATGCTCAAAAGATCCCAGCTGCAGATCTGAAAGGTATCGATGATCACGCCTCTGCCCACTTTGGCGCCCATGAGGCGGGCGTAGCCGCTCATCAGCGGGGTACCGGCGAGCACATCGAGGCGGCAGAGCACCTGGATGCGGTTGGCGAGCCACCAGCGGAAGTAATAGGCGCCCCAGAGGCGATGCTTGCCGGGCTTATAGCGCCCGATCAGAAGCCATTTGGCGGCCAGATTCAAAGTGAGAAGAGTGGGCCAGGTCAAGAGGGTGATCAGAGCGGTAAGTGCCCAGAAGGCGGGGCCGGAAAGGGCTCCATTGAACCAATAGATTTCCGCCGTCATCATCACGGCCAGAGGAAGAAAGTGAAGCGCGTAGAGGGGGAAGGCGGAGATCGCCTGGGCTGCTGCCACGATCGGATAGGAAGTTTTTGATTCGCTTTCAAACACCTCGGAGGAGGTTTTTTTCTGCGTGGGCACGGAAAGGGAGGAGGCCTTCTGTAGCGCCTTCACGGAATCAAGGTACTGGGCCAGTTTCCGTACCGTAGGGTAGGTATAAACATCGCGGATGGCCACGAACTGGGATCCGGCTTTCCGGAGGCTTGTTACCATGCGGGCGGCGAGAAGGGAGTGGCCGCCGAGGTCCTGGAAGAAGTTATCTTCCACCGACACCTGCTTCATATTGAAAGCTTCCGCCCAAACTGCGGCTACCTTTTCCTCGGTTTCGCTGGTGGGGGCGATGTATTCCCCTTTTTCCCGCACGAGAGGGTTCACGGGCTCGGGAAGGCGGTTGCGATCCGTTTTCCCGCTCGCGAGAAGAGGGAAATCGGGAAGCACGTCGAGAAAGCCCGGAAGCATATAGGGCGGGAGGCGGAGCTCCATGGTGGCAAGGAGCTCGTTGCGATCGATGGCCACGGCGGGATCTGCGGCCACCACATAAGCGGCTAGTTCCTGCAGGCCGTCTTTGGTAACGAGCTTTACCGCTGCGGTTCGGATATTGGGGTGTTCCAGGAGCACGCTCTCGATTTCCGCCAGCTCCACGCGATACCCGCGGATCTTCACCTGGGAATCGATGCGCCCGAAGAATTCCAGCTCGTTCTGGGCGTTCCAGCGCACCAGATCGCCGGTGCGGTAAACGCGTACATCGCTCTCGCCCTTAAGCTCGGGGAGAACGAGGAATTTCTCGGCCGTGAGATCGGGGCGCTTGAGATAGCCGCGGGCCAGTGTTTTTCCGCCCACGAAAAGCTCGCCGCTCTCGCCGTGTTTCACGGGGGCGAAGTTTTCATCGAGGATGTGGATATCGTAGCCACGGAGGGGTTTTCCGATCGTTACCGGCTTGCCGGGCTCACAGAGGAAGGCGGTGGTGTTCACCGTGCCTTCGGTGGGGCCGTAAACGTTCCACATTTTGAGGGGTGCGTGGGCCCACCGGTTCACCAGCTCGGCCGGGCAAATTTCGCCCGAAAGCACGAGGGTGCGGAGGGAGGGGATGGAATCGGGAATTGTGGAAAGAAGCGTGGGCACGGTGGAGAAGTAGGTAACTTCCATGCGCTCCAGGAAGGAGCCGAGCTCGGCGCCGAATTTCGGCGTGTCCTTGCCGGGCACCACGAGGGCGGATCCGTTGGAGAATGCCATCCAGATCTCTTCCACGCTTCCATCGAAGCCGAGGGAGAATCCCTGGTAAACTTTGTCGCTCGGGCCGGTGCCGCAGGGCTCGTTGAAGGCCAGAGCGTAGCGATAGGCATGGCGGTGCTCGGCCATCACGCCCTTGGGGCGCCCGGTGGTTCCGGAGGTATAGATGAGGTAAGCGATCTCGGAAGGGGAAGCGCCGCTCTCCTCGAGGCTCATCCTGCGATGGGGGTGGCGGGCCACTTCGTCGGTAACCACGTCGAGGGCGAGAACGGTGCCTTGGTAAAAATCTCGGGTGCGCTCGGCCAGGGAGAACTCGGTGAGGAGGAGGCAGAGGCTGGTTTCTTCCGCGATGTGACGGATGCGATCGGCCGGGAAGGCCGGATCGATAGGCACATAGGTGGCGCCCGCTTTCAGGGCTCCTAGGATCGCCACGATGGGAAGAGATCCTCGGTCCATATAGATGCCTACGAAGGTGCCGGGGCCTGCGCCCTGGGCTCTCAGATAATGGGCCATCTGGTTGGTGATCCGCTCGAGCTCGGCATAGGAGAGAGTGGCAGCAGGGCTGATCAGGGCAGGGGAGTCGGGGCTTTTATCGGCCTGGGCCTCAAACAGGCTATGGAGGCAGCCGTCGCCGAAATCCACTCCACCGCGGTGGGGGGCAACGAGGGTTTTTTTCGAGACCGGATTCGACTCAAAATTCAGCATGGCTAATTCCTCAGGGTCCGAAACAGGGGGCGCTTCTTAAGCTCTTGAAAATGACGCGTAGCATTATCACGAACACAATCCTGGCTCAATCTGCGTGGCAGAAACTTAGGCTAAGTTGTCAACAATGTATGCCCCGCTCTCTATGCCCTTGAAAATAGTGCGGCATTCGAGCGATGGCTCTAGAACAGTTGCGCTTCAGGCAGGGGGCTGCGAAGCGCGCTGTTGGAAAACTAAAGAAAAACTACTTTCTCTTAAAAATTGGTGGCCCGGTCGAGGATCACGCCCACCGCAGCTCTTTTGGTAACTCCTACCTTCGCGGGGCGCGCTTTATAGCCTTCCGACTTCAGTTTCTTCACCCAGGCCAGGGTGTTGCGCACGGTGGATCTGGCCTGCGGATCAAAGGTGCCGTCGATCACGCGATAGCCCGTGGCTTTCACGATGGCGTATTCCTGCGCTTCCGATACAGCCACGATGGAGTTCTCGATCGAGATCCTGGGCATATAGAGCGGGCTCTTGCGGAGCTGGTAGTAGAGGTTGCCATCGGCGCCGGCGATGTCTTTATGGAAGGACCGGTACACCGTTTTGAAGAACAGAAGGAGAAGCTCGGGATCCATGATGTTCACGGGCTGGCCACCGTCCCGGCTGGAGGCGTTCCAGTCGCTGAAGAGGAAGAGGCGGGCAGGGCTCACCTTTTTCGTCTTCCCCTTTTTCATGTCGGAATAATACTTCCTGGTGCCGAGCTTCCGGGGCTCGGAGTCCTCCGGAAGATCGAGGTCTTTTCCGTAGCCGAAAAGAGAAGTGCGGCCTCTCAGGTGGCGCCAGAAGTTTTTGGCGATAGGGAGCTTGCCGAAAATCTGCGACTGATCGAGCGCGGAAACGCCGAAGCTTCCACAACCGCCACCCTCAAACTTGGTGGGATCTTTTTGCAGGCCGAAATTCTCCATCGGCCTCGAAGGGTGTTCGAGGTATTTTTTCACGAAGCCGATGGCGTTCGAGCATACGGCGGGATCCACTTCGATCGCGAGGGTGTGCAGGGGCTCTTCCCCTTCGAATTCGAAATCGAGGAGGGCGGGGGTTTGCAAGTGGCCGTCGGTGAAGTTGGTCACGAAGGTGGTGAGCCCCCAGCCGGCGTCCAGCATTTCCTTGAACTGATTGCTGAGCTCACCGGTTTGGCCCACGGTGCCTTCCACCACCTTGCCGTCTTCCTGCTGGCAGCGCCAGGAGAGGAAAACGTGCCCGATGCCGAAAGTGCTTTGGGCCATATTGCTGATGCCTTTGGAGAGCAGGCCTCTTTTGAAGTGATCGGGGCTGCGGAGGTCGAAAACCTCTTTGGGCTCCTGAGAGTGGATCACCAGATAGGAGCGCTTGGGGTCGAGGCGCGAGCGGAGGGTGCTGAGGTTTTTGCCCCAGCCGCCATTGATGGCCGCGAGATATTGCTCGAGCGAGCGCCCTTCGATGGTGGCGTTGTAGATCTTTTCGTAATTGTCGGGCTTGCCATCAGCGGTGCGGCCGGGCTGGGTGTGGTTGGCGCGGTTGCTCTTGGCGTATGCCTGAGGCTGGGTGGCCATAACCGAAAGCGCGAGAATTGTTAGGAATTTCATTTGCCTCTCCATCTAGGGGTAAAAGTTCCGTGGCGCAAATTAGGGCTTTTTGACCAGCCCCGCAAGAATAAAATTGACCAAAATCCTTCGGCTAAATTGCCGCAATTCGAACGCGTTGAAATGAATGGCGAATCCAAAAATGCAAAACCCGCGAGAAAAGGGTCTCGCGGGTTTGAAAGGCATGGATAAAACTGGAGATTCTAGTGAACGGGAACGTTGTCCCGCATCTGGGCGATGGCCTTCTTGATCCAGGTCATCAGAGGCGGCTGCAGGGCGTTCGAGTAAACCATCTCCACCGAGCAGGCGAAGTCGCGATGGTCGCCATTGTTGGCCACTCGGTTCTTTGCGGTCATTCTCGAAGCTACTCCGAACACAAAGTATTCGTTGCCTTGCTTGATATAGGCAGGGCCGCCCGAATCACCTTTGCAGGAGCCTTTGCCGCCCGCGAGGCTGATCAGGGTTTCGGTGGCGCCAAACTGCGCCTTCAGCACCACCTGGTCCACTTTGCGAAGCGTTCCGGAGCCCGTGGGGGTTTTGTCGTCGGCAGGGGCCACGGCCATATTCATTCCGTAACCGGCGAGCACCACTCTGGCTCCGTCTCTCACCTGGAAAGGGGAGGCAAACTTCGCCGGGCGGAAGCCCGCAGGGATTTCGCCGGCCAGCCGGAGCACGGCAATGTCGTGCCAATCGGCCTCGGATCCTGCGCGGCTGAGGAAGTCGGTGGGGCGGCGGCGCTCCACTACCTGCATCACCGGCCCCTGGGATTGGAGGCTGGTGCGGAAAGCCACTACCACCTGGGCCAGGCCGCTCAGTCCCACGCAATGGGCGGCGGTGAGGATGATATCTTTTTCAATGATCGTACCTGTGCAGATGGAGGTGTTTTCGTTTTCCTTCGCGAACACCAATACGGTGGAGGCGGCCACGGGATCGCCGGACTGCACGTCTACGCCTCCGATAATGGCGCCGTGGTTTGGCACAAAGGGAGCATTGATCTGCTGGGCGGAAGCTGGTTCAGCGGCTAGGAGCACGAGCGCGAGTACGAGAAAAGTCTGCATGGAATCCCTCCAAATAAACATAAAGACTGGGGTCCTGTCCTCCACAGAGCGGGAAATTCTGTAAACCGGCCCACGGAAAATACCTAGAAAAAAATCAGGGTTCCGCATTTTGTTGCTGTGTAAAAAATTCAGATTCGGCTAGCGTGGATGATTGTATGTACCGCAAACAAAGTGTTTTTCGTTGGGCCGGCTCTGGCACGCTGTTTGCCGCGATTGCCGCGCTAATCCTCTCTGCCTCCTGCACCTCTCGCACCGTCGAAGGAAAAAAGGATCACGCCCGTAAAACCCTGGCCTTCTCCCTTCCGGACGATATGAAGAATTTCGATCCAGCCACCGCCTACGATACCGTGGCGATGGACGTGATCCCCCTCGTGCTGGAGAGCCTCTATCAATACAATTACGATAAACGCCCTTTAACTCTTGAGCCGCTCCTGGCGGATAGCCTTCCGGAAATCTCCAAAGACCGCAAAACCTATACGATTCGCCTGAAAAAGGGCGTGCGCTGGCATGAGGGCGATTTCTTTCCCGGAGGGAAGGGAAGAGAGCTCGTGGCGGAGGACTTTCTCTACGCCTGGAAACGGCTGGCGAGGCGCGATCTCCAAAGCCCCGGCACCTGGATCTTCGAGGGAAAGGTGAAGGGATGGGATGCTTTCCGAAAAGGCGAAGCAAAAGAGGTAGCAGGCTTCAGCGCTCCGGATCCCTATACGATCCGAATCGAGCTTCTGAGGCCCTATCCTCAGCTTTCTCATGTGCTGGCCATGGCCTATACCTCGCCCCTTCCAAAGGAGCTCTTCGATAAGCATGGTCCCTTTGCTCTGAACGAACGCCTGCCGGGCACAGGGCCGTATCGCCTCCAGAGTTATGTGCGAGCCTCGAGGGTGGTGCTCGGGCGAAACGAGGCCTACCGGGAAACCAGCTATGCGGGTGGAAGGATCCCCTTCGCCGAGGAGCTCCATTTCCGCATTTTCAAAGAAGACCAGCCGCGCTGGCTGGAGTTTCTGCGGGGTAACCTGGATGTGAGCGGAATCCCGAAAGACAATTTCTCCTCGGTGGTGGAGAAGGGGGAGCTGCGTGCGGAGATGGCGAGCAAGGGAATCCAGTTCCTCAAGCTCGAGCAAGCCTCTCTCTATTTTCTGGCCTTCAATATGCGTGACTCCGTGCTCGGCCGCGGCCCCGGCCTTCGCAAAGCCATTTCCCGCGCGTTTGACCGCGCCGATTTCATCGGGAAATTCCGCAACGGAAGAGGCGTGGAGGCGGTTTCCCTCGTGCCTCGTACGGTGGAGGGGCATACGAACCGTGGCTCTTTCCCCTATGCCTTCGATCTGGCTGCGGCGAAAGAGGAGCTGGCCAAGGCCGGATATCCCGAAGGGAAGGGCCTGCCTGTATTGCGCATTGATACCAGGGGAAACTCTACCAACAACCGCCTGCAGGGAGAGTTCGTGAAAGAGGCTCTTGGCAGGATTGGATTGAAGGTGGAGGTGGTTCTCAATTCTTTTCCCGGTTATCTCGAAAAAGAAAGAAACGGCAACCTGCAGATCGTGCTCGGGGTGTGGGATTCCGACTATCCCGATGCGGAAAATTTCCTGGCTCTGCTCTACGGCAAGAACGTGGCTCCGGGGCCGAACCTGAGCCAGTATAAAAATCCTGCGTTTGATCGCCTTTATGAGCGGATCGCTCTGATGGAGAACGGCAAGGAGCGGTTCCGCCTGATCCGGGAGGCCGAGGATCTCGTTTACCGCGATCTGCCGCTGGTTCCTCTCTTTTATCCCTTGGCCTTTTCGGTGGGGCATGGCTGGGTGAAGAACTTCCGGCCCAATATTCAGATCACCAATCATATGAAATATTTCGACGTGGATCTCGTTCGTGAAAAAGAGCTCTATCCCGCTTTGCGGTAGGGGTGGGCTTGACAAAATCCCGGGCGGGTTCAAATTTAGAAAAGAGGGTTGAGAATTTCAGAAGGAGTTTCTTATGTTTTCGACCATCCAATCCCATAAAAAATCCATTTTGCTTTCCCTGGCCTCCTTTGTGCTTGGAGGGCTCTTTGTGTTCGGTCTGCTCAGGTTCTTTCCGTCTTCCGGGGATCGTTTACCGCACGGAGCGCAGAGCCATAAGCCGGGAGCGGGAATGGCCTGGATGCAACCGAGCCCACCACCGCAGGCGCCGGCCGAAGAAAGCGAAAGCGAAGCTTTCCGTGCTGCGGAAGAGCATATGGCCCATGCGGAAAAAGCCATGAGGGAAATGCAGAAGCGGTTTTTCGGGAACCAGAATCCCTTCGCTGAGGCGCAGAGAATGCGGGAGGAAATGGCCCGAGGAGGCTTCTTCTCCATGGAGGAAGGCAGCCAGCAGGTGGTGGAGCGCGAAGACGATCGAGCTGTTTATTACGAGATCTCCGGAATCGATCAGACCAAGCTCGATACCAGCGTGAACGATGGCGTGCTCACGATCTCGGGGATCTCCAAGCAGAATAAGGGGAGCGGAGGCTTCCAGGTTACGATGCAGTCGAGCTTTCAGCGCTCCTTCTCTCTTCCGTCCAGCGTGGATGAGAGCAAAATGGAGATGATCAGCGAAAAAGACAAAGTGATCCTGAAGTTTCCCAAGAGAGGGTAGGGCTATTCCCCGAAAGGGCGATAGCCGAAGGCCTGGCCCGGAACGTAGCGGGGCGTGCAAAGCCAGTCTTTTCGTTTTTCAAGCGCATCCATTTGCCGCGGAAGGCGCTCGGCGAACTGCTCGATCTGGAAGATACAGTTTCTGGGCGGCACGAGATCTTGCTCCTTCAGCTCCTCCACCAGGTTTTCCAGGTGCTTTCCGAGAGCGATCTGCCTTCTGCGAAGACGGCTTACGGTGTCTTCGATAGCGTGCCCCTCTTTGGCGAGAGACTTTACGGCTTCCGAGCCTGGGTCGGCTTTGGTTCTGGCGCACGCCAGGTGGTAGGGGTCGAAGCGATCTGCGATGCGCCCGGAAATGAAATAAAACTCCTCAATCGCCTTTTCCGCCTCTCTGATCCTCTTGTTTCTGATCTGGCTTCGGCAGGAGTCCAGCCGGAACAAAGCCAAGGGAAGCTCCGCCTCGGCGGGCGCAGGGACCAGGAAAAACGATAAGAGGGCCAAGAGGAATCGCATCAGGCCTCCTATCGGAAAATGACCCGCAAAATCTTAGGTTTTCCCGCCTTTTGGCCGAAAGGGCGGGTGGAGGATTTTTTGAAAGCCGCACTCTTCATCCTGCTGGCCTGGGCTGGCACCGCCCGCGCGGACCAGATCAAAGCGCTCACCCGGGGCGATCACTCCCTGGCGGCTTTCTATCAAACCATCGCTTCCGCCCAGAAAAGCATCGATCTCACCACCTACGAATTCGAGCCCTGTGATGCCGTAACGAAAGTGCTGCTCGATGCCGTGGCCCAAAAGGCCCGCTCCGGCGTGAAGGTGAGGATCATTGCGGAGGCCTACTACCTGAAGGATCCCAAGCGTGGCCAGCTGGCGGCCTGGCTGGAGGCCAAGGGGAAGCCTCCGGGCGCTAAAGAAGGAAATATAGAATTCCGTAAATACGGCACTTCGGCTTTGATTGCAGGTGATGCCTCGAGAAACCACTCGAAATACCTGGTGGTGGACGGCGGAGATGGCGGCGCCACCATGGTAACCGGAGGCAGAAATCTCACGGACGAATACTTCGGGTTGAGCAGTAAGCTGAACTACTTGGATCAGGATCTTCTGATCCGTGGATCCTCCGCCTCCGATGGCTGGAAGTTTTTCAATGAGCTTTGGGCCCATTCCTCAAAGGTGCCTCCTCAGGGAAGCGCGGAGGCGTTCGAGCGCCAGTGTATGGCGATGGGACCAACGGCCAAGGCGGTGTTGAGCTGGGTGCAGAAGCAAAGCGGCCAGGTGCTCAGCTCCCGGCGCCCACATAGCTGCGATGTGGACTATGCCGTGGATCACCCGAGATTTCTGGACCGGGGCTGCTTTTCGAACGGCGACGACGGTTTCCTGGGGAATGGCGAATGCTATATGCGAAAGCGGGCCACGAGGCAGGTGCTGGATTTCTTCAAAGGCACCCAATCCAAGCTGCAGATCGTGAATCAGTACTATTATCCATGGGAAAAAGCGCGCGAGACGATCGATTACCTGCGCGAAAGAAAAAAGCGCACGATCGAGGTGTATTCCAACGCCACCGCTGGCCTCGACGATATGCCGATGCACGATACGGCCTTCACCTGCTATATCCAGAGCTCGGGCTACCAGAGCTTCAAGGGAACGCAGAAGGTGAAGCTTCTTACCAGCAAGGGTGCGCTCAGGGATTCATGGTCGCTCACGCCAGCTGGTGCCAGACGGTGGCGCATTCATACCAAATCAGCGATCCGCGACGAAAAAGACGTGCTGGTCAGCTCGTGGAATATCGATCCCCGTTCGTATCAGACGAACCTCGAGACCGCCGCGGTGGTGAGGAACTGCCCTGGGCTCGTGAAAGACATTGAGGAACAATACGAGCAGCTGAAGATCACCCACAAAGCCGACGAGAATTGCGCGGCCTGCAAGTCGGATTTCGTGCGCGCCAATATGTCTGACACCGTATGGTGCGGGGGCACGCCTACTTTTTACTGATCGTTCTAGTGCCCGCCGCCCCGAAGCGCCTGGTTAAGGCCTTCTGTAACCGCCTTGGCGTCGCCGAACACGAGCGAACAGTTGTCCATATAGAAGAGCGCATTGTCCACTCCGGCATAGCCCGCTTTCATGGAGCGTTTGTTCACGAACACATGCTTGGCCTTATAGGCATCGAGGATGGGCATTCCATAGAGCGGGGAGCTTTTATTGGTTTTGGCGTCGGGGTTCACCACATCGTTAGCGCCGATCACGAAAACCACATCGGTGGTAGAGAACTCGCCATTGATCTCGTCGAGCTCCTGCACCACTTCATAGGGGATCTCGGATTCGGCGAGGAGCACGTTCATGTGGCCCGGCATGCGGCCCGCCACGGGATGAATGGCGAATTTCACTTCGATTCCCTTCTCCACGATGGCTTCGAACATCTCTTTCACGGCGTGCTGAGCCTGGGCCACGGCCATGCCGTAGCCGGGAACGATGATCACCTTCGAGGCGTTTTCGATCACGAAAGCGGCGTCTTCTACGGAACTGGCCTTTACGCCTTTGTTGGCGGCTTGGGCCTGGGCGGAATCTCCTCCACCCGTTTCGCCTCCAAAGCCGCCAAGCACCACGCTCACGATAGACCGGTTCATGGCGGCGCACATGATGTAGGAAAGGATGGCGCCGGAGCTTCCCACGAGCGCGCCCGTGGTGATGAGGAGATTATTCCCCAGGGTAAAGCCCGTGGCGGCGGCAGCCCAGCCGGAGTAAGAATTCAGCATCGAAACAATCACCGGCATATCGCCGCCTCCGATGGGCAGCACGAGTAGGAAGCCCAGGCCGAGAGCGATGAAGGTGAGCGCCAGGAAGCTCATCTGGTCCTGGTGCACCACGAATTTTGCGGTGAAGGCGATCATGATGGCACCAAGGAGGGCGTTCAGAAGGTGCTGGCCTTTGAAGACGAGCGGATTCGATCCCAGAATGGCCTGCAGTTTTCCGAAGGCGATCAGAGAGCCCGTAAAGGTGATGGCGCCGATGAAGGAGCCCACCGCCAACTCAATCAGCAGCACGGTATTGAGCTCGCCCTTGGCCTGATGGTCGAGGAAGGTGCCATAGGCCACGAGCACGGCGGCGAGGCCCACAAAGCTGTGCAGGATCGCCACGAGCTGGGGCATGGCTGTCATCTGGATGCGAAGGGCGATCACGGTACCGATCAGGGCGCCGGGCACGAGGCCTGCCACGATCCACCAGTAGTTCACCACGTCGTGGTGGAGGAGGGTTACGGCCACGGCCAGCACCATGCCCACGATGGCGGAGAGGTTTCCCATCACCGCTGTTTTGGGGGAGGCCAGGCCTTTCAGGCCGAAGATGAAAAACATGGTGGCCACGAGGTAGGCGGCCGCGAAGAAGTCTTGAGAAAATTCCATCTGCATCGGATCCGCCTATTTCTGTGGTTTCTGCTCGCGCTTGGGAGCGCTCTTTTTCTTGAACATCGCCAGCATCCGCGTGGTTACCACGAAGCCGCCGAAGATATTGATCGAAGCGAGGAAAACAGCCGCCGCGCCCACAGGCCCGGTGAGCTGGGATCCGATCTCGCCATGGGCCGCGGCTCCCGCCACAAGGATAGCGCCCACCACCACGATGGCGGAGATGGCATTGGTTACCGCCATGAGCGGTGTATGAAGAGCGGCCGTTACTCCCCAGATCACGTGGTAGCCCACCACGCAGCTGAGCACGAAAACATAG
Source organism: uncultured Bdellovibrionales bacterium (assembly GCA_964612065.1). GTDB lineage: Bacteria > Bdellovibrionota > UBA1018 > CAIPTA01 > CAIPTA01 > JAKFYM01. The sequence goes on from CAZTCD010000025.1 coordinate 26,791, forward strand.
ATGGCGATCATTGTGGGCGACATAGGGCTCCTTTATGGGTGGCGAGGGCGGCGGCTACGATATCGTCGGCCTGATTGAGGGCGGGAGGCTGGCCTTCCTTCTTTTCAAAGAGGATATCGAGCAGGTTCACTAAGTTCTGGGCGAAGAAGTGGGAGGCATCGGTGGGGGTGAGAGCGGGGTAGTTGGTGATGCCTACGAGCTTCACTCCATGCTTCTCCACCACTTTATCGGCTTCCGTGGCGGGGCAGTTTCCGCCATTGGCGGCGGCCATATCCACGATCACGGATCCGGGCCGCATCTCTTTCACCACCTCTTCCGTTACCAGAGTGGGGGATTTTCGGCCGGGAATATTCGCCGTGGTGAGGATGATGTCGAAGGATTTCAGTTTTTGAGAGAGCAGCTCCTGCTGCTTTTTCTTGGCCTCTTCCGAGAGCTCCTTGGCATAGCCGCCCTGGCCGGATCCGCTTTCGCCGATATCGAGATCAATGGGTTTCGCGCCGAGAGAGGTGATCTGGTCGCGCACTTCGGGGCGTACGTCGTAGGCTTCCACGAGGGCGCCGAGTTTGCGGGCGGTGGCGATCGCCTGCAAGCCTGCCACGCCTACGCCGAGCACGCAGAATTTGCAGGCCTTCACGGAGCCCGCGGAGGTCATCATCATCGGAAAGAAGCGGCCATAATGGGTGGCGCTTTCCAGCACGGCTCGATAACCGGCCACGCCGGCCTGAGAAGAGAGCACATCCATGCTCTGGGCTCTCGAGGTGCGGGGAATCCATTCGAGGGCGAGGGAATCGATGCCTGCAGAGGCGAGGCTTTCGAGGGTTCCGTCTTTAGAGTAGGGTTCGAGCAGGGAGATGAGCACGGAGCCTTTTTTCAGAAGTTTGATTTCTTCTGCGGTAGGCTTGTGCACCTTGGTCACAACATCGCAGGCGAAGGCTCCGGCTTTGTCCACGAGTTCTGCGCCCGCCGCTTCGTAAGCGGCATCAGGATATTGGGCGAGGGTTCCACAGCCGCGCTCCACGGCCACGGCGTAGCCTTTTTTCTTCAGCTTCTTGATGGAATCGGGGGTGGCAGAAACGCGGGTTTCGCCCGCTCTTGTTTCCTTGGGGATTCCGATCCTGATTGCGCTCGCCTCTGCCATACAGCCTCGATCCTGTTTCGTGTATCGCGTGAGGCGCGATCCATCGGTAGTTCATAGGGAAGGTATTGTCGAAAAACTCTAGTCCATTTAAGCCTATCCGCGTCGGTGTGGCAATAATGGCGCCGCGCAGTGATGCGGGAAATTGTGTTGTATGCCGCTCACTTGATCTACAATTTCTTCATGTCACTCGTGCAAGATCTTCGTGGATTTCGTTCCTTGGATGGCCTCTCTATGGCGCAGCTGGCGAAGCTGGGATCAGAAGGAGAAGAGCGCGCGGCTGAGCCCGGCACTATTCTTTTCAAAGAAGCGGAGGAATCGAAAGAGATGATCTTTCTCCTCACTGGCAAGCTCGAGCTTCGAGGAGGGAGCGGGCAGCACTTGGCGGATGTGCCATCCGGCAGCCTTGTGGGAGAAATGGGAGTGCTCACGAAGAGCGCCAGAAGTGCGACAGCTGTGGTGGTGGAGCCTTGCACCTACCTCGGTTTGGCCGCAGAGGACTTTCAGCGGCTGGCGGAAGAGGATCCTGATTTCGGGATGAAGTTTTACCGCAACCTTTGCAATATCCTGGCAGGGCAGCTGAAAGGGAACAATCTCCTGGTGGAGTTCTTTCAGGCAATGTCCTGAAAGTCATTTAAAATCAAAGGCTTGGCACCTGTATCTTATAGGCTAAAAAATCTTCCTGGCCTGCAAAAGTTTTTTGAGAGATCGGGCGATCGAGTATTTGTAAGGGGAATGTGAATGGATGCTCACGTTCCCCTTATCTTTTTTTCTTTTTCCCCTCATTCTGGATTCCCATGAGTTTTGATTCCTTTTTGCAGTCTGCCTGGAGAGACCACGCCACTGATGCCGAGGCCGTTGCCGCACGGATCAAAGAAGGCTCCGGAAAAATCGAAAAGGTGGAGCATGTGGCCCAGCTGGCCCGCCTCGTGGTGCATGTTTATGGAGAGCATCTTGGCCGATGGCAGGATGGAAAAACACTGATTGAAGAGATCAGGCAGGGGCCCTTTGGAGATTCGCCCGAGGCTCATATTGCTCTAGGGCGGGCCGAAGGGGTTTTTCTCGCCTGTGAGAGAGGGGCCTTTTCTCCTGAAGGGCTGGCAGCCTCTGATAGAATTCGCGTCTTGGCTACAGCCGCTTCGGCTCTCTCGGCGCAGGGGCAGGGCGAAAGAGCGGAGTCCTTTTTTCGGGAAGCGCTTGGCCTGGCTGCCAAGATAGGCAAAGAGGATCCCGCTCACAGGGATCTGGCTGTCACTGGAAATAACCTGGCTGTTTCGCTCGAGGAAAAAGAAAACAGGATCTTTCGGGACTCAGAATTAATGCTGATGGCAGCGCATGCGGCTCGCAAGCATTGGGAGATAGCAGGCACCTGGCTCGAAGTGGAAAGAGCCGAGTATAGGTTGGCGATGTCTTTCCTTGCGGCGGGAAAGGCCCGAGATGCCCTAAGGCACGCGGAAAATTGCCTGGAGATAGTTGCCGCCCACCAGGCGGAGCCCTTGGAGAGTTTCTTTGGCTTTGAGGCTTTGGCGCTTTCCCATCTGGCAATGTGCGAGAGAGAGCCGGCCATGGGGGCCCTGGAACGAATGAGAGCTCTGTTTCAAGAGATGCCCGAGGGCGAGAGGGGCTGGTGCCAGCAGAGCCTGGATCGCCTGGAGTTAAAATTAGCTCAGTGATTTCAGGCCATTGGCTTTAGATTTCCTTCAAGGTAGAGGCAAAAGAAGCCGAATAAGAGTTATGGCCCTTCGTGTGCTCTTAGCCATGTTTCTTTTTCTGCCTGCAGAGGCGTTCGCTGGCGAATCTCTGAATCAGACCAAGTGCGACAATGTGCGCACCATGAATGCAAACTGCGAATCAGACAAAATGGCAGATGTAATAGAGCGCACTTGCCGCGATATAAACGAAAGCCCTAATGACAATGCGGAGACTGTTAAAGCAAGAGTGGATGCCTGTGCCGGCAAAGCGCTCGCTCGAGCTACCACTTCCTGCAATACTTGCCGGATCAACTTTCCACCACAGCCTCCGGTGCCCAAGAATAAGCCCGTCACCGCAAAAGAAAAGGGCTCGGATCCAGCCGACAAAGGAAGGCTTGGTAGGCCACGCACCGATCCGGCACAATGCCAGAGTTCGGAGTCCTGCTTAAAAACAGCTGCGCAAGATCATCGTGAGGCAGCCCAAAGAGCCCGGCTGACTAAAGACGCCTTTGAAGATGGGGCTCAGGACAACCGGGTGGCCAAGAAGAGCACAATCAGCGCCGCAACCAAACTGCTCCAGGCATGGGAATCCAATCTGATAAAATCGAAGGCTGGAGCTCAGGAGCAGAGTCGGCTTCAGCACGACAATCGCCTTCTGATTCTGGCTCAAAGAGATCCGGGCATCTCCCGGAAGGACGCGGCCTCTGCTTATGATCCCGGCATGCGGGATTTGCTGAAGCAGTTGGTGGAGATTCGGGAATCTGAAAGAGAGTTCGAGGAGGAAGCAAAAGAATCTGCTCGTAGGGAACTGGAGTTCTCCGGGGTGGCGGACAAGGCGGAAGAGCGAGCCAAGTCGCTGGGATTTCAGTGGGAGAAAGAGCCTGCCGCGCGAGCGAACCATTCCTATACCGCTGATGCAAATCTTCCAGTGCTCGCGCCCAGCTCTCAGATGGTGAATCGGAGCACGATCGCAGTGGCTTCGAAGGGGCGTGAAGAGGGAGGAACTGCCTCACGCAAAATATCGGCTCGTTCTCCCTCCTCTCTGAAGGCGCAGGGGAAGGAAGAAAGCTCATCGGCTGCTAAAGGAAAAGCCGATGCCGCTAGCGAGCGCAGGCTTCGCCCCGGGAATCGCCTTTCTCCGCGAATGAGCTTGCGGGATTATTATCGCAAGCGGATGCAGGAAGGAAAACGCGGAGGGGTGGATAAGGATGCCCTCGATGAAAAAGCTTTCTCTCGTGATCTTGAGCAGGCAGCCGGGGGCGCAGGGGCCTCGAGAGGGCAGGGCAATACTCTTGCGGCAGATGTGCTTGCGGGCCTAATGCATAAAGGAGAGGAGTCCTCCCCCTGGATCAGCATAGGGGCGGAAGAAACTGACCGCAGGCGGCGGGCATTGATGGAGGAGGCGGGTATCGAGGAAGAAGGGGGAGATTTTTATGCCTCGGGCATGTTGGGGATCGACTCACCCTCCCTTTTCGATCGAGTGCGGCAGGCTCACCTGGCCTGCCAGGCCCGCCATTGTATTAATCCCTGAGGCGGCTCGCCCCTTTTCTATTGGATTCCACTAAGTTTTTTCAGGTCTTTTTAAAGGGAGTTTTTTCGGTTCCCTTTCTTTCCCTCATTTGAGAAGAAGTGCTCAGAATCTTCGGCTTTCCTTACTTCTTTATCCTTGGGGGGATTTTCTGTGAAACTATCGACCCTGACCGTTCGTTTCCTTCTCCTAACTATCGCGCTCTCTTTTGCAGCCCCTTCCCGTGCAGTGGAAGGAGATCTCTCCTTTTCCGTGTCTCCCGAGAGTGCTTACTCGCTGCTGGACGAAACCATCCGGAGTGCAGAAAAGAGCATTGAGCTCAATATCTATATGCTCACCAACAGATCCATCAACGAAGCTCTGGTGGAGAGAGCTGCAGCTGGCGTGAAGGTAACTGTTCTGCTGGAGGGCGAAGTTTTCGGGGGAGAGATTCTGCTTCCTGTGAAAAATGCCCTGGATGATTTCAATAAAGCCCTCAAGCTTCGTTCGAAAGGAAAGAGCCGATTCCTGGTGATGACCGCCAATGGCGGAAAGCCTTCGAAGCGCCGCTATGTGTTCAATCACGCCAAGTATATGATCGTGGACGGCAAGGCTGCCTTTATTTCTTCCGAAAATATCACTGGCTCTGCTTTCTCCTCCCGCAACTATACCGGCGGAACGCGAGGCTGGCAGATTTTCGTGGAAAGTAAAAACCTGGCCAAAGAGCTGGGCCGCGTTTTCGACCGCGACTCCTCCTCGAAGTTCGGCGATGTAGTGAGCTACGATCAGGCTAAATTCAAAGTGAAGGACCCTGGCAATAATCCGCTTCCTCCTCGGGAGAATCGCACAGTGAACCTATTCCCTGTTCTGCGAGGCCGGCTTGATTCTGCAGAGCTTTGCCTTTCTCCAAAATCCCTCGATTGTATTCTTTCTTTCATCAAAAGTGCGAAGAAGGAGCTGCTTGTGCAGCATATGAATCTTCCTCTTTACTGGGTGAACCGCAATGGCGGTGCTCATAAACCGAACCCTATCGTTCATGAGATTCTTGCGGCCGCCAAGCGCGGGGTAAAGGTGCAGGTTCTTCTGAACGACGACGACGCTTTTGGACCCAAGGAAAACGGAATGAAGGAAGAGAGAAACGATCTCACCGTGGCCTGGTTGAAGGCGGAAGCCGCCAAATCCCGCATTCGCTTGGAGGCTGCGACATTCCGCCATAAAGCGGTTCAAGTGAATTACGTGCACAACAAAGGCATGGTTGCGGATGGCGCGAGTGTTTTCGTTAGTTCGATCAACGGCACTGAGAATTCGGTGATGAACAATCGCGAAGTTGCCGTGAATGTGAAAAGTGAGCAGGCCGGCCAGTATTTCGGCAGCGTTTTCGCCCAGGATTGGGCCGCCAGCACCTCCCGTTAGCTCTCGGGCGTGCGCTCTTTAAGGCTCTCGAGAATTTATCCCGCCCAGGCTTTAGGGCGGGATTTTTTGCGCTGAAAACGGGGATTCCTGCACAAAATCAAAGGCCTCTGCGAGGCAGGCGAATGTGGCAACCTCATAGCTTTGGGTTGCTAAACCCGTGTATTTCGCTTATTATGCGCGCCACGAAATTCGTTATTTGGAGATAGAATGAAAACCCCCCTTCTTGTTCTGGCTTTTTCCCTTTCTCTTCCAGCCCTTGCTGATTCCTCCCCTGATGTGAAGGATCCCCTTCGTGGATCCGATATCACCCAGGTGCTGAAGTGCCCGGCCGTTCCCGAGGCCTACAGCAAAATGATCACCGAGCTGAACGTGCTCAAGACCTCGATCAAGAAAGAAGCGGCTTGCGAGCCCTTGAATCTCGAAGTGCAGAGCCTCGAGAGCCTTCTCGGCAGGAAGCGCGATGAAGTGAAAGCGCTGATCGAAAAGAGCAAGCAGGAAACTCTTTCCGAGGCGGAGATGGAAACGATCCGCAAATATGCGGAAGACGTTACCAAAAAAGTTCTCGCCACCGCCGAGCTCTTCAACCGCAATAACTACTGCTTTATCGAAGACAAAAAGAACATTTCCTTTTCGGATCTGGCCTCGATCACCCTCGATGCCACCTCTCTGGTGAAAACCATCGCTGGCCCCTGGGCAACCCCAATCTCTCTCGGCGGTCAAGCCCTTTCCGGCATCTTCCAGGGTCTCAATACCGTAGTGAAAACCCGCCGCGGCTATGATTTCACCAAGCTCGAGCAGCGCCAGTCGTATGTGCAGAGCCTTTGCGCCTATTACAACTATCGGCAAGACATCAACTACCTTCTCTTCCCCCAGCAGCGCGTAGCTCAGCTGCGGGATCTGGAAAACACCCTTACCTCCCACCTGCAGGGTGTGGTGCAGAACTGCGCAGAGTGCTCCACTCTCGCCAAGAAAGTGGTGGCTAACCTGAAGGGGCAGAAGCCCACCGGCCGCCGGGCGGCCAAGCCTTCCGACGAGCTGAACGCGGAAGCCACTCTGATCAACTCTCTCTATGTGCAGCCGCTCGGCACCCATACCGTGCGCACCCTCACCACTCTCAAGTGGATCAGTAGTGAAGTGGAGCGCCTGAAAAACGATTCCAGTGAAGACGCTGCCATCGGCCGCGATTTCCTTTCCGAGATCAAGGCGGACATCGACCGATTCCTCTTTGAAGTGGAAGCCCCTAATTTCGTGAAGTTCCAGGCCACTAAATCCTTCGATCTTTTCAAGGAATTCAGCCGCTTCACCCGCACGGAGGGCGATCGCCTGATGATGCAGGTGGTTGCCGGCGGAAAAGGCGAATGGGTTAACTTCGCCCGGATGAACGAAGCTGAAGTGCTCAAGACTGTGGCAGGGTACGAAGCCGATGTGAGAAGCTCCGGCCGTTCGAGCCTTGCCGCCCGGATCCGCCAATACAAGAACAAGAGCCTTGAGCTGCTGGAGCGCACTCGCTTGGCAGCTGGTGTGACCGAAACCTATTGCGCCTTCTTCCAGAGAGCCGGTGTTTACACTGCCAACCTGGATTATGCCTGTGAGGGAGCGATGGCGCTCGCTACGAGAAGAAATCTGCAGCGTCTTTCGGGCTCGGATTTTGTTCCTCAGCCGATCCTGCCCTCTGTTCCCAAAGAACAGGTTACCGATTGGGTGGATTCGCTCACCAAGGTGGTTCAGCACATCAATAGCGATCCCTCGCGCTACCAGCGCAAGAACGACCTCCGTCCTCGCTAAGCAGCGGCGGATCTTTGTCTCGCAGAAGCGGAAATCCCTCAGACGGGATTTCCGCTTTTGTTTTGGTGGAGGCAGGTCAGGGCGGATTACAGCCTGGCCAGAAGGCTTTGGCGAGAGCCGAAGCGATAGCGCGATGGGCTTCCGGGTTCGGGTGGGGGTCGTCGCCGGCCACCCAGAGCTCCTTCGGGGAGGCGGCGGGTGGCAGCTTGCCGTAGAGATTCAGGGTGCGGGCGCCGAGGGAGCGAAAGAGAGCTTCCGCCTTGCTGTAGATCTCTGCGATTTCCGGATCGCCAGGGGAGCGCAGGTCGGGCAGTAAAACCACCCGGAGCTGCAGGCGCCGACGGCGGGAGAGCGTGACCAGCTCCTTGGCCGCGGCGGAGAATTTGTCCCAGCTTTCTCCCTGGAAGCTGGAGTAGAGCGCCGCGATTCTTCTTTGTGGCTGGGGGGCCAGTCCCAGGAGGCGGGCCGAGGTTTTCCGGAGGGAAAGCGCCAGATAAGAGTGGCGGGAGATCCAGGATCTTCCCGGGTCACGCTGCGGGGGTAGGGCATCGTTGGGGGCGAACGCGTATAGCAACTGGCGGCCGCGGAGGCGTGGAAGCAGATCCTTCAGAGAGGCCACTACTTGTTCCAGGTTGTAGTTCACTACTCCGAGATTTACCGGCCGCTTGCCCGGGCAGGCGGCTCCGAGGCGAGCGGTAAAAGTTTCGGCCTCCTCGACCCCCCAGCCCAGGGTGGCTCCGTCTCCGGCCACCAGAAGGCCGCCGCCCAGCTCGCCAGGCTCAGCGCCTCTCAGCCCCAGCGAATTAGTGGTAACGGTCACTCCCATGAGCACGGCGGATTGATTCGGCTGCTGCACATGGCCTCTTGCGTCCGGCACATTTTTCCAAAGCAGGCGGGAGTAGCGCCATACTTCGGTTTCGTAGTCCTGGTGAACGGAAAAATAGAAGCGGGCAGCCAGCTCGAGCGCCAGTAGCAAAAACACTGCGGCTCCGAGGGCCGCGAAACTGCGGATCATCCAGTTCTTCAGACTCGAGCCCTCTTGTTTCGGTTACAGGGCATCGCTCACCGTATGCAGGAATTTCATCGTTACCATTTCGGCCCGGCGGTTCACTTTCAGGTCGGTGTATTTGTCGAGGTTTTCCCGCAGCTCCACATAGATCCTGGCTGCATGGCGGAGCGCCTGGGCGCAGGCTTTGGCGCTGTGCTCTGCCACTGTGCCTTCGAGCAATTTGGCGTCGGCCGCGGAAAGCTGTTCGAGCCGCCGCACTCCTCTCGGGGGCAGGTGTTGCTTCGCAGCCACCATGGGCCCCAAAACCTGTGAGCGCAGCCAGGTGAGAACGTTCAGGGCTTCGTACACTTCGCCCCGGGCGATGCGTCCCGCGCCGTAGTGCACCCATATCCAGAAGCGGTCCTCGATCCACTGCATGTCGAGGTGAGGGATGTCGGGCTTATTCTCTTCGATCGCTTTGGTGAGCAGTCCGTCGCGTTCCCAGAGCACTTCGGGGTTTTCCAGGCGGTGAGTGAATTGGGCCAGCGAAACGAATTTGAGGTCTACATGGAGGAGAGGATCTTCATAGAGGCAAACCATCATATTTGGCAGGCCGAGATGGTCCGCCCGGAATCCTGCGATCCGGGTGCCGAGGGCGAGGGTGAGTGAGTCCATTTCGTCCAGTACCTGGGTATAGTCCTCGTTGGTGGTCACTACCACGAGATCAAGGTCGGAGAAATCGTCGAGCTGCTGCTGTGCCCAGGAGCCTCCGGCAGCCACGCCGAGTATACGGGCATCGCCCTCCAGGCGGGGGAGGGTATGAGCCACGAAGATTTTGTGTGCGCTGGGTATCATCTTTGCCTCTTCTACAGAGTAGATATTCTTGCGGAATCCGCCAAGCCTTTCTACACTGGTGGTCATGAAAGCCATGGTTCGTTACCTCGTATTGTTGCTGCTTGTTTGCGGCACAGCTCTGGCTTGGAAAAGCACTGACCGCCGTTATGCCCGCTTTTCCTCCTCTGACGACAGCGTTCGGCAGAAGGAAGAGAGAGAGGCGATGCAAGCGGCGCTCCAGTCATTGATGGAGGCGCGTGGAGGCGCTGCGGCGGTAACCTGGTCGCGGGCAGATTTTCAAGCGAGGCTCGCTGAGGCTTTTCAGAAAAACGATCCGTGTATGGTGGACGAGTTGATTCACCGTCCTATAGACGCTTCTCCGCGGGAGTTCTGGTCGGCGGGCATGGAGGTTTTGCTGGCCCAGTATGGATCTCCTGACCTCGGTTTGGAGGCTTTGTTGGCCGGGGCAGAATCCCCCATGTATGGCCGCATCCGGGAGGATGCCAACGAGCTGGATTTTCGTTTTTTCGACGGCCTGATTTTTTCGGGGCAGCTGCGGGAATTTGACGAAGGCGATGGGCCTGGCCGGAGGAATGGGCGGGATTTCGAAAAAGCCAAAGAAACCTTCAAGGCGCTGATGCAGGAGGACGCGGAAAATGGAGCCTATGCGTTCTTTCTGGCTTCGGCCCTGCGCCAGTCGGGGGCCAAGAAGGAGGAAGTGCGCGCGGCTTTCAGTCAGGCGGCCCGGGCTCCAAAGTTCGAGGTTTTCTTTCAGGGGATTTTTGATCGTCTTCTCTCGGTATCGTATTCGAACGCCGCCACCTTCGCCTGGGCCTATTCCTTTTTGGAGCGCATGCCTTCTCCGGACTACGACCAGGGTATCCGCTATCTGAAGTATTGGGCCTCCGAAGAGGAGCCGGGTAAGTGGATTGCGCACCGGCTGGCCAAGCGGCTGGCGGAAGTGGGAGCGAAGTTCAAGGCCGAAAGCCCTGGCTATCTCTACTCCCGCCAGGAGTATCTGCTGGGCAAGAACCTGCAGTTTACGGTGGAAGGCAAGCCGCAGAAGAGCTGGGAAGAGTATATCAATCGCACTCGGGAGGCCTTTGAGTTTATCTCGGAAAGGCCCCGGCCTGTAGTGGAGGCAGAGGTAAGCCTCTATGGGGACAGGATCACCGAGAAGAGATCTTGTGGGCCGGAAGCGTGGAAGTCGCTATATGCCGCCTATCGCGAGAAAACCCCCAAATAGCGTTTGGTAGCGCGGAGTCTTTTGGGCGCCCTCTTCGTTGCTCGTCGTCGATATACTTTGAGTATAATCTCCTCCTCGTGCCTCGATGGCGCCCAAAATACTCTCGCGCTATAGGGGTGGTGGTTGGACTGAGAACTTCAGGGAAGGGATCTTCTTGGGCGCCTTCTTCGTTGCTCGTCGTCGATATACTTTGAGTATAATCTCCTCCTCGTGCCTCGATGGCGCGCCCAAAATGCTGTGGCACTATGGGCGCGCTATGGGGATGGCACTAGGCCACGAATTTTCGCTCATCTGGATTTTCGCGCGGGAGAGGAGTGATGAAGGAGTCGAGCCTCAGCTCCCGCATTCCTTTCTCTCCGGCCTTCCTTGAGATGAGCAACACTTCGCGGCAGGCGGTTTCCACGCGAAAGTATTCCCGTTCGTCTTCGTCGATGCTGATGGGCCCTTGCACGGAGGCCATCTGCCAGCGGGCATCGGGGGCGATCAGCCAGGCGCCTTTTCTCCGTAGCTCTTTCATGGGCTGAGGAGGGGGGATGGGCCTATTCATTGGTTCCTCCAGCGCAGCACATCGAGGCGCCCGTGGATCGCGCGGAGTTGCACCCGTATGGTCCACGAAAAGCAGGGCTCTTCCCGGAGAAGCAGGATCGAAACGCCTGATTCACGCGCCTGCCGCCGCAAGCGGCGGAGGAATTTTTCGTTCTCGTAAGGGGCGTAGTAAACCACGATCGGGAACTGCCGGGAGTTCACGATAGAGGAAACGGCCCACATCGAATCGCGGCGCCCGTTGAGGAAGAGCACTTTGTCGAAGTTCATCGGGGTGCGGAGCACATCGTCGGTGAGGGCTTCGAGGTTCTGCTCGATCCAGGCGGCCGGAAAATCCGGGTTCTCCGAGAGGATGCGGGCGGCCTGCTTCCGGGCTTCCGGCCCGGAAATCTCGATCAGCGAGCCTTCCGGCAGATAGCCGTTATTGGGAAGGGGGTTGTTTTGAAGAGGAGCCGGAGCGGATTCCCGCACCACCTCCAAGGGCATAGCAAGGCTATGAGCTGCAACGAACATGGTTACACTCCTTTGATTCCAGTTTGTAAGAGAAACGATTTAGGGTTTAGCGCAGCCCACTGAGGTTACGCAGAACCCCGGTGAGCACACCTTCCACGCGTAGCTGGGCGGGAGGCATGATCACCAGGGGGGCATACTTCGGATTGGCTGCATGAAGTTCTACTCGGCCTTTTTTGCGGAAGAGGGTTTTCAGGGTAGCTTGCCCGTCTACCGACGCCACTACAACGCTTCCGTTGTCGGCATGCTCCTGCCGCCGGATCACGGCATAGTCGCCATCGAGGATTCCCGCTTCGATCATCGAATCCCCCTGCACGATCAGGCAAAAGTGTTCCGCATCGATTTTCAGGAAGGAGGAAGGCACCTCCACGAATTCCTGGTGGATGTGGTATTCGATCGGCTTGCCCGCGGCCACCCGGCCGAGGAGGGGGAGGTGGCAGCCGGATTGTTTGAGGGTGACCCCTCTCTTGGAGCCCGCTTCCATTTCGAGGAAGCCGGCATCGCGGAGGCGCTCTACATATTTCTGGGCGGTGGAGCGAGAACTCAGACCGAAGGCATCGGCAATTTCCTGATAGGACGGTGCGTAGCCGTTCTCCTGGATGAAGCGCTGGAGGAATTCGAGGACGTTTTTTTGTTTGGGCGTCAGCATAAGTAAAGACTAATCGTACATTCGTCGTGCGTCCAGAAAAATCGTACATTTGTAGTACAAGGGGTGAGGGGGAAATAAGCAGCTGAATTTAAATGGAAAAGAGGCCGCTCGTGCGCTGGCGTGTGGCGCTTTGAAGTGGAATGGTCGGGCGGAAAAAGTGTTTGGCTTGATGCGTAAGATTGGTGCCTGTAATTTTTCATATAAATAAATATTAATTATATAGAAGCGAGAAATGAATCTGCTATCGTTCCTGGGCTATGATGGTGGATCGCAAACTTTATTCCCTGGAAGAGAAGAGGCTGGCGCGGCTGCTGCGGCAGGCGGCTCTTCGCCATGTGCGCCGGGAGTTTGGTCTCGCCGCCGCCACTCTCGCAGAGGCGAAAAATCTGGTGCTGTGGGCGAATCGCCCGCAGTGGGCCCAGGGGTATGAATTCCTCAGCCAGTGGCGAGAGGCTGTGAAGCTTGAACATGAAGGCAAAGCGCCCACCACCGCTCCTGCGGCCTGGATCCACCTGAGCCAGGAGCTGGCGGCTCTGCTCGAAACCGGAGGCAACTGGACCGAGTATCTCGAGGGTCGCTGGAAAGTGGAGGCGGGAAAGCTCAGCAGGAAGCGCAGGATTGCGTTCGGTGTGCTGGGTTTCGGCACCCTGATCATGAGTTTTGTGATTCTTTGGCTTACGGTGCAGGGGCTGCTGCATGAGCCGCTAGGGAGAATGAGCATGGCGGAGCTCGGCAGGGAGAATCTGCTGGGTGCGCTTCTCGCGCTGGGCCGGCTGCTCGGCACGGTGCTGATGGTGGAGCATGGTTTTGCCTGGGCCAGAAAGGCCGTTACCGGAGAGAGCGATCAGCCTAACGTGATCTTCATTGGTGGCACTGGCAAGGGCTTGACGCTTTTGTCGTGAGCCGGGTGCCCTTCAGCGAATCATTTTCGTAACTAGAAAATCCACCGCCCGGTCCGGCATGATCCCGAAAAGCGCCATTTGGGCGGGCAGGGATTTGGTGCCCACCACATAACGGGTGCGCGGCTTTGAGGCCGAGAGCGCACGTTCGATCACCTCGCTTACGCGGTCCACGGAAACGGCGTCTCGGGCGCTTTGCTCGGCGCCCTTCTGAAAGCCAACGAGGCCCTTGGCATAGGTTTGGTGAAGCTCTCTGGGGAGCTCGGCCAGCAAAGCTTCCTTCTTGCTGAGATTTTTTTCCCAGATAGGCGTTTGGATGGGGCCTGGTTCCACCACTACCACTTTCACTTTGTGGGGAAGCAGCTCGCGTCTAAGGGCGTCGGAAATCGCTTCCACGGCAAACTTCGAAGCCGAATAGGGGCCGAGGTAGGGGGAAGTGGCGAGGCCGCTGATCGACGAAATGTTCACGATGCGCCCATGGGTGCGCCGGATATGAGGCAGGAAAGCCTGCGTTACTTTTACGAGTCCGAATACGTTCACTTCGAACTGCTCGCGCCAGCGGGCCAGGCTCACGCCTTCCACGGGGCCGGCCACGGCGATCCCCGCATTGTTCACGAGATGCACTTCATCGGCTTTTTCCAGAAGCTCGCGCACCTCATTCTTGGCGGCGTCCACAGTCTCTTCTTTGGCCACATCCATGATCAAGGGAATGGAGCGGGGCACCGACTTCCATGCGTCGGTGTCTTTCTTGCTGCGCACGCCGGCCAGCACATGATAGCCCCGTTCGGCGAGGCGGAGGCCGGTGGCTTTTCCGATGCCCGAGGAGGCTCCTGTAAGGATTACAATCTTCATGGAAGGAATCGTAAGCGAGAGGATGTGGTGATCCCAAGAGGAATCTTGCTATCCTCTTTTGCATGGCGAATCTTCTTCTGTTGTTGCTGGCACCTTTTGCGCTCGCGGATTCCGCGCGCATGACCTTCTCCTATCAACCGATGGAAGGCGCAGGCACGCAGTGCACGCACAAGCAGATCCGGGATCTGCCAGACTATGCGGTGGAGT
>CAZTCD010000026.1:0-40603 GCA_964612065.1 uncultured Bdellovibrionales bacterium
AGGTAGATCGGCCAATTTACGGAAGAGTCCAGGCAAAGATCCAATGTGTATTTCGCGAGAGGATCATCGAGGTGAGGCGGCAGCCGCCCCCCTTCATGATAAAGGCTCAAAAAGTTGTAAGTGGGTTCCACTTCCTCACCAACCAACTCACTCACCAGAGCGGTTAGGCTATGTTGTATTTGGGTTACCTCAGGCAGATCATGCGCCACAAGCCGGCCGAATTCCGTAAGCTCGTGGGTTTCCAGCTTCCCCAAGGTAAGAGAGCGGCAAAGCGAACGCAGACCCTCCATTTGCCCGGAAGAAATCGGTGCCTGCAACTTTTTCACCCGAAAGGTGGATGGAGTGCGCAGGCAGGTGAATGCATCCTCAAAACGGGCCTGAGCATTTTTATCTCTCTCCCCCAGGCGGGCCTTCACCGTTTCAAAGGCACTCAGCCAGGCTGCATCGTACCAAGGGAAGAGAGCGGTTCGCTTGCTCCAGTGAACCATTTTCAGGCAAAAGTTCCGCGAAGGCAGGAGACCACTTGCTCCACATCCCTCTCCGAAAGCAGGGAGTGGAAAGGAAGGCTCAGTATTCGCTCCACCAGGCTCTCCGTGATTGGCAAGGCACGATCAGAAAAGGCATCGAAAGCTTTCTGCCTATGATTCGGCACAGGGTAGTGCACCAAATTGCCAATGCCAGCAGCGGCTAGTGCCTTCTGCGCTCGCGCTCGTTGATCAGGGGAATCAAACGCCACCACAAAAAGATGCCAGGCGGGTTGGCAACCATCAGTTATCTTTTGGATGCGCAGTGGAAGGCCCTCCAGCGCCAATGAATACTTCCCTCTCAGCTCCTCTTTTTTCTCCAGCTCGGCTCGGTAGTGCTTTCTCCTCTCGCGGAGAAAAGCCGCCTGTAGCTCATCAAGCCGCGAATTTATTCCGCCATCGAGCTCAGCGAAATTCCGGTTTTCCTGCCCATAGAAGCGAAGCTTGCGGGCGATAGCGGCATCGTCATGCGCACGAAAGCAAACCGCGCCCCCGTCACCCAGGGCTCCGAGATTTTTGGTGGGATAAAAACTGAAGGCTCCAGCCCTTCCCCATGCGCCGAGAGAAGTTCCTCGATAGGATCCGCCCTGGGCCTGAGCCACATCTTCCAGGAAAAGATGACGAATCCCGGAAAAAGAATCCAAATCCACGGAATTGCCGTAAAGATGCACGCCAATCACAGCTTTGGTTTTTGCGTTCACGAGAGGCAAAGCGTCTTTCGCGCTGATCACCCAGGTTTCAGGATCGATATCCGCAAAACGAGGTTGCGCACCCACGGCCCGGATCGCCGCGATCGTGGGCACGGCAGTATGAGCAGGAGCGATCACTTCGGCGCCAGGCCCCGCCCCCATCACCTTGAGCGCGAGAATCAAAGCATCCGTGCCGGAATTGCAGCCCACCACCCCGGCGGCCGGCAGCCCCAGTTCTTTTCCCATTTCCGCTTCGAATGCCAGGCATTCCTCCCCCAGAATATGCACCGGGGAATGCAGTACTCTTTCAAAGGCGGCACGCAAAGATTCCTGCTCCTGCAGCACCTTTTGTTTTAAGTCGAGGAAGGGAAGTGGCATGCCCCCATCCTAGCAGCAGTGGGGCAATTCCAGTAGTTCCCCTTGAGGCTGGGGCCGTGCCGGGCTAAACAGAAGCCCGATGGGCGCCTATAGTCATCTCTACCTGCATATCCCCTTTTGCGAAGTGATCTGCCATTATTGCCATTTCTATACGGCTCGTTCCGCCGAAGCCGATCAGGCAGCCTTTTTTCATGCCCTTGAAACGGATCTCGCGGTTCAGGAATCCCTGCTTTCGACCAAGCTCGACGCCATCTATTTTGGTGGTGGCACCCCCTCCGCCTCCCCACCAGAACTGATCGCTCATCTTCTCGACAAGCTCCGAGATAGGATTACTCCTCAAACCGAAATCACCCTCGAGGCCAACCCCACAAAAGTGAGCCCCGAGTTGGCAAAGTCATGGAGGCAATCCGGCATCAATCGCCTTTCCCTGGGCGTGCAAAGCCTGAATGATACGCTTCTGAAACGGCTTGGCCGAGTGCATTCAGCCCAGGAAGCCCTGCAGGCATTGAGCACGGCACGAGCCGCATTCAACAACGTGAGCTGCGACCTCATCTATGCCGTGCCCGGGCAAACTGAAGCGGAGCCAGCAGAGCACGCCCTCACCTTGGTGCGGGAAGGCGCCGGTCATATCTCCGCCTATCATCTCAGCCTGGAAAAAGAGCACTTCCTGTATTCCTCGCTGCCCCCCGACGATTTTGCCTGGAAGCAGATTCAAGGCGTCGCCAGCGCCCTCGGTCCCTTGGGCTTTCGCCACTATGAGCTGGCCTCTTTCACTAAGCCCGGGCTCGAAAGCCGCAATAACTGGAACTACTGGCAGGGCGGCCCCTACCTCGCCCTCGGCCCCTCAGCGCATGGATTCAACGGTGTGCGCGAGCGATGGAGCAATGTTTCCGATTGGCGGGAATATATCCAGCGGGTGAAGCAGGGGGAGAGCCCTCGCGCTTGGACCGAGCAGCTCAGCAGCGAGCAGCGGCAGATCGAGGTGATCTTTACCAGCCTTCGCACGGATAAAGGCCTCAACCTCACGGCCTTTCAAGAGGCGTTTGGCGTCGACTTGGTGGGCCAAAAAGCCGCCCTTTTTAACCGCTGGGAGAAAGAGGGGCTTGGACACCTTGCGCAAGGCCATTTCGTGCTCACCTTCCAGGGAAGAATGCTGGTAGACGAGATCGCCAAAAGCCTCCTCTAGCTATAAAAAACAGCCAGAAGGGCATTTGACATAGGCAAAAGCGAGCTCATCTTCCAAGAAAGACGAAGAAGCAGCCAATTTCGGGAAAAATACAATGATTACAGATAGTTCGAACAATCTAAATCCGGAAGAGAATAAAGCAGAGGAGGACTCTGCCTCTCAGAACGGAAATGGGCAGGGCTCACCGCTCGAAGAGCTGCAGCAGAAACTCGCGGAGGAGCAGAAGAAGTATCTTTATCTCTATTCCGAGTTCGAAAACTTCCGCCGCCGCAACGAGAGAGAGCGCCTGGATTTTCTCAAGTTCGGCCACGAAAGCTTCCTGAAAGAACTCCTGCAGGTGACCGACAATTTCGAGCGGGCCCTCGAGCACGCCCGCGGCCTGGCCGGATCCGAGAAGGGCTCGCCCCTTTCCCAGGTGGTGCAAGGCGTGGAGATGATCGCCTATCAATTTTCAGAAGCCCTTAAAGGCCAGGGAGTTTCTCCCGTTATAGCCATGGGCCAAAAATTCGACCCCACACTTCACGAAGCGGTGGGCGAGGAAGATTCAGATGCCGAACCCGGCACAGTGGTGAAAGAGATGCAGAAGGGCTACCTCTTGCATGGCCGCCTGCTCCGGCCCTCGAGAGTGATCGTGGCAAAAAAGAGCTGAGCTGAAATTTTTGAAAACTTAATTGATTTTTATTTAGGAGGATTTGGTTATGGGAAAAATTATCGGAATTGACTTGGGCACCACGAACTCTTGCGTGTCTATCCTTGAGGGCGGAAGCCCGAAGGTGGTGGCGAACTCCGAGGGCGCGAACACCACCCCTTCCGTGGTGGGCTTCACCGATGGCGGAGAGATCCTCACCGGCCAGATCGCCAAACGCCAGGCCGTAACCAATCCCGACAAAACGATCTTCGAAGCCAAGCGCCTGATCGGCCGCAAATTCAACTCCCGCGAAGTGCAGGAGTTCATCAAGGTGGCCCCCTTCAAAATCGTGGAAATGAAAAACGGCGATGCCGGAATTGAGGTGAAAGGAAAGCAGTACTCCCCTCAGGAGATTTCCGCTCAGATCCTGATGAAGATGAAAAAGACTGCGGAAGATTATCTCGGCCAGGCCGTAACGGAAGCCGTGGTAACCGTGCCCGCGTACTTCGATGACCTCCAGCGCCAGGCCACCAAAGACGCCGGCCGCATCGCCGGCCTCGATGTGAAGCGCATCATCAACGAGCCTACCGCGGCCGCTCTCGCTTACGGCCTCGACAAGAAGAAGGACATGAAAATCGCCGTATTCGATCTCGGCGGCGGTACCTTCGATATCTCGATCCTCGAAATCGGTGACGGCGTATTCGAAGTAAAAGCCACCAATGGCGACACCTTCCTGGGCGGCGGCAACTTCGACCAGAAGCTCATCGATTACCTGGCGGAAGAGTTCAAAAAAGAGAACGGAATCGATCTCCGCAAAGATAAAATGGCTCTCCAGCGCCTGAAAGAAGCCGCCGAAAAAGCCAAGCACGAGCTCTCCAGCTCCACCGAAACCACGGTAAACCTGCCCTTCATCACTGCCGATGCTTCGGGCCCCAAGCACCTCAACGTGAATATTTCCCGCGGCAAGTTTGAAGCCCTCGTAGACGATCTGATCCAGATGATGATCGCCCCCTGCGAAACCTGCATCAAGGATTCGGGCCTTTCCAAGAGCGAGATCAATGAAGTGATCCTTGTGGGCGGTATGACCCGCATGCCCAAGGTGCAGCAGAAGGTGAAAGAGATCTTCGGCAAGGATCCTTCCAAGGGCGTGAACCCCGATGAAGTAGTGGCCGTGGGCGCCGCCATCCAGGGCGGCGTGCTTCAGGGCGAAGTGAAGGATGTACTCCTTCTCGACGTAACCCCTCTTTCTCTCGGGATAGAAACCCTTGGTGGCGTGTTCACCAAGCTGATCGAAAAGAACACCACGATCCCGGCGAAGAAGAGCCAAACCTTCTCCACCGCGGGCGACAATCAAACCGCGGTAACCATCAACGTGCTCCAGGGGGAACGCGAGTTTGCAGCGGATAACCGGCCCCTCGGCCGCTTTGATCTGGTGGGAATTCCTCCCGCTCCCCGCGGTATGCCTCAGATCGAAGTAACCTTCGATATCGATGCCAACGGTGTGGTGAATGTGTCCGCCAAGGACCTCGGCACCGGCAAGGACCAAAAGATCCAGATCACCCCTAGCTCCGGCCTCACCGAGGAAGAAATCAAGCGCATGGTGGCTGATGCGGACAAAAACCGCTCCGAAGACGAACAGCGCAAGAAGGTGGTGAATGCCCGCAACGAGCTCGATGGCCTCACCTACTCGGTAGAGAAAACCATCAAGGAGAACGAAAGCAAAGTAGATGCTGCCGTGAAGGGCGAAGTGGAATCCGCGATCGCCGCCGCAAAAACGGCCCTCGAAGGCAACGATGCGGATGCCATGAAAACCGCCCTCGAAGGGCTGCAGAAAGCCTCAAATAAGATGGCTGAACAGCTCTACAAGCAGGCGGGTGCCCAGCCCGGCGCAGGCCCCGAAGCCAGCGCTGGAAACGGCAATGGTCATGGCTCTTCGGAAGAGCCCACCAAGAAAACTGAAGGCGGTAAAGACGACGTGATCGACGCCGACTTCAAAGAGCTGTAATTTAAATTGCGCCCGCCTGCGGCCATAGCTGCAGGCGGGGCTTTTGCTTTTTTAACATTCCAACTTTCACAGAAACGATATGGCCAAACGCGATTACTATGTGGTTCTAGAAGTAGAAAAGAGCTGCTCTTCAGAGGAGCTGAAGAAGGCTTATCGAAAAAAGGCCGTTCAGTTTCACCCCGATAAAAATCCCGGCAATAAAGAAGCTGAGGAGAAATTCAAAGAGTGCTCGGAAGCCTATGAAGTGCTCTCCGACCCCCAGAAGCGTCGAGCCTATGACCAATTTGGCCACGCCGGATTAGGCGGTATGGGCGGAGGCGGCCCCTTCGGCGGCGGCTTCGATGGGGCAAATATCAACGATATTTTTGGAGATATCTTCGGGGATATTTTCGGGCAGGCGGGAGGCGGCAGGCGCCGTGGCCGTGGGCGCTCTCATGGGCGCCCAGGAGAAGATCTATCCTTCGACTTGGACATTACCTTCGAAGAGGCTGCTTTTGGAAAAGTGGAAACCATCGATGTATGGCGCGAGAGCGCCTGCGAGAAATGCAATGGCACCGGATCCAAGAGCGGCAAAGCCCAGAGCTGCGCGAGCTGCGGTGGTGCGGGCGAGGTGCACTTTCAACAGGGCTTTTTCAGCGTTTCCCGGCCTTGCCCCGCTTGCCACGGCGAAGGCATAAGCATCAAAGACCCTTGCGATGGTTGCCGTGGGCACGGCCGGGTGCAAAAGAAGTCGCGTATTGAGGTTCGCATTCCCGCCGGCATCGACTCTGGCCAGCGCCTGAAGCTGGGCGGAGAGGGCAATAGTGGAGTGCGCGGGGGGGGCAGCGGTGATCTCTACGTAAACGTTCAGATCAAGTCTCACTCTATCTTCGAAAGGGACGGGGAAAACGTACTCTGCGACGTTCCAATATCTTTCACGCAGGCGGCCCTTGGGCTTGAGCTCGAAGTGCCCAGTCTCGACGGCAAGGTTAAAGTCAAAGTCCCCGCTGGCACTCAGAGCCACCAGACCTTACGGCTCAAGAACAAAGGAATTCCTCGCCTCGGCGGCTATGGACGAGGAGATCAACTCCTGCGTATACTTGTCGAGACTCCGACGAAGCTTTCCACCAAGCAGAAAGAACTGCTGCAGGAGCTCGAAAAGAGCTTCGGCAGCGATTGCCAACCACTGGCAAAAAGCTTCCTCGGAAAAGTGAAGGATCTCTTTGGATGAAATGGTCCGCGCCGCTTGCTGCGGCGATTTTGCTCTTGTCTCCGGGCCCCGTGCTCTCGGAGGACACTTCGGCCCCTCCCGCCCCTTCGGTGGCGGAATCCGCGGATTCCGCCTATGCAGAAGCAGAGCGAACCTATCTTAGAAACGACTCCCCAGCCGCTCTCAAGCAGCTTGCGGCTCTGCTAAACAAGGGCGCCTCCATTCCTGCGCGAGCCAGGGTTCGCGCCCACAATCTCCGTGGTTTGATTTTTTTCCAACTAAGAAACCTCCAGGGAGCGGTTCAGGATTTTGAATCGGCCGTTCAAATTGCCAATAGGTCCCTTCAGGACACCGATACCCTTCTGCACCTCACTAGATACAATCTCGGCAATGCGCTTTTTCAGGTCAATCGCCAGCAAGATGCCTATGACATTCTGGCCTCCACCAATCCCGAAGCACTGGATCACGATACCAGAATGCGATTTCACCATCTCTTCGGTAACGTGCTCCTCGGACGCGACCTTCCGCTCGAAGCCCTGATTCACTACCTTAACGCCTCGAATCTCGCCGCTGATATTGGAGCCAGAGATACCTTTCTCCAAAAGGCACTCAATGCATCGAAGAGCATTTATCTGAAAAGTCCGCAGGCTGATCTCGAAAAGATCGAAGCACTGAGCTTTGACTCCAAAAGCGCGGCCGGCCTAGCAGCAAAGGTTTTGCGGGCCAGAGGCCACATGTATGCCGGAGAAACCGGAAAGGCCGAAAGCCTTCTGAAAGATGTCCTCGACGACTCCGACCCAAATCATCCTTACCGATCCAAAGCCGAAGCCATGCTTTCGGATCTGAAGAAAATTTCCTTCGTGGATGCCAAGACCATTGGCGTTCTGCTCCCTCTATCAGGAAAGTTCGCTCGCTTTGGCCGGCTTTGCCTGAATTCCATCATGATGGCATTCGGAGTATTCGAAGAAATGCCGGAGATTCCCGGCATTGCCGGATATCGGCTTGCTATAAGAGATTCAGGCGAAAGCCCGGAAGCCGCGCAGGAGCGCTTTGAAGAACTTGTGAAGGACGAAAAGGCAATCGCGGTAATCGGCCCCCTGCTAAGCAAGCAGTTCCAGTCCGTTGCTCAGCGATCACAAGAGTATGGAGTGCCGCTACTGAGCCTCAGCCAGCGCGTGGATTCAGGGCAGATCGGCTCCTTTATTTTTCCTGTTGCCCTTTCCCCCACCCAGCAAATCGACTTGATCGTGGATCAAGCTGTGCGCGTAAATCACTTCAAACGCTTCGCCATTTTGGCTCCCTCTGATTCTTTCGGGGATTCTTATGTGAATCTCTTCTGGGACCGGGTGGAAAAAGCCGGGGCCGAGATTGTGGGCATCGAAAGGTACGAGCCCAAAAGCACGGATTTCCGCGAAGAGATGAGGCGGTTGCTCGGATTGGACTACCTTTCTGCGAGGAAAATCGAGATCGACGATCTTGAGAGACGAAAACAGGCCTACGCCTCCACCCTGAAGGTAAAAGGAAAGCTCCGCCAGCGCCTTTTACGCACATTTGATCCCAAGGCGGTTGTGGATTTCGATGCCATTTTTGTACCGGACGACCCCGCCACAATAGGCCAAATCGTTCCCTCCCTTGCGATCTACGAAGTGGAGAATATTCCGCTCCTGGGAATTAACACCTGGAATACGCCGGAAATCATTCGTCGTGCAGGCCGCTACCTTCAGCGAAGCCTATTTGTTGACGGCTTTTTCTTAAGTAGCCGCAATCCTCAAAGCATGGCTTTCGTAAAAGACTACCAAAGAAACTTCCAATCCGTGCCCGGCACCATTGAAGTTCAGGCCTATGACGCCGCTGTAATCTTGATAGATGCACTTTTAAAAGGAGCCCCCGAAAACAGAGCAAAGTTGCGCGATCAACTATTGGCAACTGAGAAATTCTCAGGTATTTCCGGCTCCTACCAATTTACGGAAAATGGGGTGCGAAGGTCCGCTCACCTTTTAACGGTGAGAGGTAACAATATCGTGGAAGTGCCCCAGGCCGACTGAACACGATCTTTGGGCATTTCTTGCCCCCCGCCAGCGGATTCCCTTATAATTTAAAACAAGGAGTGTCTTGTCGAGCAGCCGCTCCGCGGCTGCTCAAAGACCGCCAGCGCTTTTATCAAGGAGGATGAAAGTTGCCAGCTATATCTCTGGGTTCCATGGCATCCGGGCTACCGAAGGACCTTGTCCAACGGCTAGTAGAAGCGGAACGTGAGCCCATTAGAAAACTGGAGATGCGAAAGAAGGACGAGGAGGGCCGCTTAAAGCTCGTCCAGGATCTTTCGAGCAGAGTAAATGACATTGCTTCGTCGCTGAAAGACCTGACCCGATTTCGCTCATTCCGCGATCTGATGGCGGTCAACTCCAAACCCGAAATCATGGATGTGAGCGTAGACAAGAACACCGCCGAGCCGGGCTCTTACCAGATTGAGGTAATGCAACTGGCCGGACAAAGCTCGATGATGTCGAACGGCTTCCCCGACCCAGACGACACCCAAGTAGGTGCGGGATACTTTGCTTACGATCTTCCCAGCGGAGAAACAAAAGAAGTTTATATAGATCCCGACAACTCCACGCTCCAGGGTATCGCGCGCGCCATCAACGCCCAGAGAGACCTGGATCTCAATGCTATTGTAGTGGATGATGGCACGGGCTCCGAAAGCCCGTGGCGCCTGATCATCAACCACAAAGCCACGGGAGAATTGAATGACGCCGAGTTTCCGGACTTCTATTTCGTGGACGGGGACGAGGACTTCTATCTCGACCAGGAAAGAATGGCCCAGAACTCGAAAATCCGGGTGAACGGATTCGAAGTGGAGTTCGAGGGCAACAAAGTTACCACGCTTCTCCCCGGAGTAACTCTTGATCTAAAAGACGCCGCCCCCGGGAAAGAATTCACCCTAAAGATCCAGGAAGACACCAAAAGCATCCGCGGAAAAGTGGAAGCAATGGTGCAGAAGCTCAACGAGGTGCTCTCTTTCATTCAAAACCAAAACAAACTCGACAAAGATTCAAACACCAGAAATACCCTTGGTGGCGACGTCACGCTTCAGACCCTTGAATACAAGGTGCGAAGCCTGGTCACCACTCCCCTCAACACCGAATTCGGGCCAGTAAGAATGCAGGACCTTGGCGTTGTATTCAACCGAGGCGGTACCCTCGACTTCAACGGGGATAAATTTGAAAAGACAATAAGCGAAAATTTTGGAGCTGTTAGCCAGTTCTTTGTCGGCCTTGAAGATGCCGGGGACGGCTTCGCCAGCCGCATGGAAAACACCGTGCGCGGAATGACTCGCGATGAAGGCGTGGTTCATAGCCGGATGGATGGGATCAGAAGACGAATCCGGGACATCGATCGACAAATCGAGATGAAAGAGCGACAGATTGAAAAGACCGAGCAGAACCTAAAAGAGAAATTCGCGAAACTCGAGGGAACCATAGCAAACCTCAAAGCGCAACAGGCGTCCGTTGCCGGAGCGCTGGGCGGCGGCGGCGTGCTGCCGGGTCTCGGATAATTTGGATTTAACCTAAGGATGGGTGAAAAATGAACCAGTACGGGGCGAAGGCATACCACAAGACATCGGTGGAAACGGCTAGTAAAGAGAAAATCCTCCTGATGCTATACGAGGCCTGCATCAGGCACCTGAAAAAGTGCCAAGCAGCAATGGAATCAAAGAACTACGCCGAGAAGGGCGTCGCACTCGGAAAAGCGCAGGACATCATCAACGAGCTTTCCAACACCCTCAACCATGAGGTGGGCGGAGAGCTTTCTCAGCAACTGGAATCGCTCTACCTCCATATCTTCAAAGAAACTACGCAAGCAAACATGGACAATGACCCGAAAAAAATCGCCCACTGCATAAAAATCATGGAAACACTCTACTCGGGATGGAAAGAAGCCGTGGAGAAACTCAAAGGACAGGGAGGGCAGGCAAAATGAACCCTATCTACAAATTTCTGGAAGACAAGAATGCCTGGTACCGAAAATATCTGGCTTGCACCGAAGCTTTTCTCTCAGCCATCCGGCACGCTCCGGATATCGCACTTGATGAGCTGGAGCTGTTTTATGGAAATCGGGAGAGCCTGCTGAAGATCATGGATGGCCTGGACAAGAAAATTCAAGAAGCAGTGGCCCAAGCAGAACGCAATGGAATCGAATTCAGCAGCGAGCAGATCACCAAGATCCGCTATCACCTCCGCGAAAAAGACTCGATTATAGAGCAAATCATTGCCGTGGATCGTGAGTTGATGGCGGAGATCGACAATTTGCGTCTCCATGGAGCCGAAAAGCTAAAGCTTCTCTCCAAGGGAAAAAAGGCGCTCTCCAAGTATAAGAGTGAAAACAATCGTAACGAGAAAATCGATAAACGGGTATAATTGGGCATGCGCGAGAAAGAGATCAACCTGGAAAGCAGCTTCGAGCACCATGCCGCCATCCAAAGCATGGTTTCGGAAACCTTTCAGGAGGGAAATCCCGATGAAGTGATGCAACCGAATGGTCGGTTGAATGCTGCATTGTTGATCAGAAATGCCAAGATTCTGCTCGCCGCCGGAGACGTGGCACTGGCCAAAAATATTTTCCGTGCGCTAGTGGAATCCGGGGAGAGCCTCGGTGTGGCATATGCCGGGATGGGAAGCTGTTACGAGCTCGAAGGAAAAATCGATCTTGCCATAAAGGCGTATCGGGAAGCGATCATCTTCGAGCCCACCTACGGCTGTCTGTTTGCCCTCTCCGAGCTCTACATAAAAAAAGAAGAATACCAGAATGCCGCGGGCACCTTGCTTAGGGCCCTAAACCTGAATCGCCTCAGCTCCCCTCAGGTATTCGAGATCCACAAATCCTTGGGTAGCTGCTATATGCAACTTTCCCAGCTCAATAACGCCGAGGCCCATTACAGGAAAGCCTACGAACTGAATCCCGCATCAGACAGTCTCCATGTGAATATTGGCTCGCTGGCCATGCGGAAAGGTGATTTCTCCACAGCCTTGCTGCACTTCAAAGAGGGGGCTCGGATTAACCCCAAGAACAGCAGCGCCTTCACTGGTGTTGGCCTGGCTCAAACAGGCTTGGGCAACAGAGAGGCGGCTCATGATGCTTTTGCCCATGCCCTGGAAATCAATATCCACGACGTAACGTCTCTCTATCATCTGGTGAAATCGGCTTATGAACTGAAAAAGTTCGAAACTGTGTCGGCTCTGTTGGAGCGATACATCCGTCACAACAGCGTGAATGCAAATATTTTGTACAGCTATGCGGGTATTCTCTACCATCGCGGGTTGTACCGTGAAGCCTTGGAAGAATGCGAAAAATTGTTATCACTGAAAACTGACCATGAAGGTGCGGGAAAGCTCAGGGATCTGATCCAACAAAGGATGCCCACTGACGCTTGACCTTCAGGTCGCCGAACAAGGATTGTTGGCGCATGAAGAGCAGAAGAATTACGATACGCCCGTTGCCCACGCAAGCATGCGTAATTGCCCTTGCTCCCGCGATCACGGCGCTGAAAAAACAGCATCCAGGAACTGCGATCGGGATAGTGGCTCCGGAAAGTCTTCGTGAGGCCTCCCATTTAATCCCTGATCTGGATTTCTTTTCTCAGGATTTGGAGGAGACACACGCCGAATCCATCATCGACTTGGTCTCCAATGAGCCCACAGAATGCTCTGAGGAAAGCCATGATTGGAAGGCCTATTTGAGGGGGCCGGCCAGCCTTCCCGAAGGGAATCCCTACCATCTCGTCGATCTGTTGAGAAAAGTAACGAAAACCGACCTGGTAGACATCAACTATGAACTGGCCTGCCCGGAGGCGGCTGATCCCTCCGTGGAATCACTGTTTCGGGCCCCTGGCCTGAGGGTGGCCATTTGCACGGCGTCGCTATCGCAGCAAATTCTCGACTCCGCCCTGGAGAGCCTGGCAAATCTGGCCGGGCCAACGGAAGTTTTTCTCATCGGCACAGTCAAAGACAAGCGCTTATCGGCGGCTGCCGCTTCGAAATGGGATGGAAAACTTTCGGTTCATGACCTCTGCGGGCACATATCAATGGCGATGAATGCCTATGTGCTCAGATCCAGCGATATCTGCCTGGCCGGCCCAGGAGATCACGCGCTTATCAGCTCCGGCTACGGCACGTTCACCATTTGCGTGGATGAGACACCTTCTCAAGGCAATCTTCTATACCCTTATGGCCACGGGCACCTGGTGATTCAACAAGCGATAGGAGGGCAACTATCCTCCGCTCTTTCCACATTTCTAGGTGAACTGATTGTCCATGCGCTTTCAGCGAACTCAGGGAACGTTCCCACTCTCGAGCAATGGCAGGAATTTGCCGATTCACGAATTTTCAACTATCTCGGAAAAATACGTCTTCTTGCCACCCAAAGAGTAGAGGTGGTTTTCAAGGATGGAGACAGCTTTACCGAGCTCCACTTACGCCCATTGCTGTTCACAGGTTCCGAGCTTTATGAAGTGCTCCATACCTTTTATCGGCTGCTCTGGGAGCATTCGTTGAACAACAGATCCATTACCACCTACGACTTGCAGATTTTGCACCAGGACACTACCAAGAATCTGTGCGAACTTCTGAAGCCGCTCGAGCAGCTGTACGAGCTCGCAACCTTCGGGCACACGTATTCCGGCTATGTCAGGGAAAGTTTGTCCTGTGGAAACATCGAAAGAGCCACCCACGAGAGCCAGCGACTGCAGGAAGTAGAGGATCTTGTACACGCTTTGGCCGACTCCCAGCCATGGATTTCCCCCCTGGTATCTTTCCACCATATCAGGCAACAGCTGCTCCAAGCCGATAGCCCGATTCAGCTAGCCGAACAGATGTCCGCACTTTTTTCTTCCATGCAGGCCCGGGTGCTTGTGCTGCTCGACTTGGCCAAATCTTTGTTCCATACTGTTTTCGAAAATGAGAGTGCAATCGCACCGGACGCGATTGAAGGAGCGGAAACCAATGGTTGATCTCATCATAAATGGCAAACGCCAACAGAAAGAAGACGACACCCTTTTTGGTGAGTTCTTGAATGGGCTCAACCGCGACCTAGCTGCCCGCTCACAGGTGATTTCCATACTGAAAATCAATGGGGAAACCATTGATGAGAGCCGTGAGCCCAGCTTTTCCATGCGCTCCCTTGCACAGGTGGGCCGAATAGAGATCACCACGGTTGATCAGATCGAATTGGCTTTTGAAGCGCTGATGTCGGCCAAGGCTTATATTAAAAAACTGATAAGCTACTGCAGATTGAACGGAGAAAGCTACAAGAGCGGAAAAATTCGTGAAGCCGACAAAAACTTTCTCGACCTTGTAGACGGGCTGGAAAACCTTACTCAGCTCGTAATGGCATCGCAAAGCATCTTGAGAGGGAAGTATAAAGGCATACATACGAACGATTCTTCATTAAGGATCGCGCAAGTTCGCCTGGTATCGGCGATCGAAGAGTTACTTCCGGCAAAAAAGGAAAATGACTACAGCATGCTGGCTGACATTCTCTGCAATGAGCTTCCCGAAGCCCTGCAAGAGATGGCCGATTATGGCATACCCGTTCTTCAAAGGCTGCGCAGCCAATAATCATGGCTTCAACACTTAGGGTAAAGCTCGTAGGGGACGACCCTGAGGTGGAGATTCTGGCAGGCGCCCTCCGGCGCTCTGGCATTCCCAGCATTAGATCTACCGACACCGACGACGCCTGTGACACCCAGGAAACGGAGGCGGCCGATCTATTTGTTCTTGGTACAAGTGAGTTTTCTCAAGCGCATTTGAATCAAATCCAGCGCCTGAGCCCGGCACCGGAAGTATTCCTCGCCGCAGGAAAAAAGATCCCCAATCTGGCCAAAGTAATGGCCACAGGCATCCTGTTCGCCCATTGGCGGGACCAGGAAGTAGCCTGGCAACTGGAGCAGGCACAAGGCCTGTACAGGAGAAAAAGGCGTCTCACGGCACTCCGGGATCACCGGAATCGCTCCTGGAATATTGAAACCAATCCCGCAATCAATCTCGTTACCAACGTGATGAGGCGATGCTCAACCGCAGAACAGTATTCTGACATCCTCGCGGCTCTCCTCACCCTGAGAACGGTGGTGGACTTTCACGATTCCGCCCTTATAACACTTGATGGCAGCGGTGAGGTTATCGACGCCTGGAGGCATAGCCGGGAGCAAAGAGACCGCGTAGATCGAATAGAATTCGCCACACCGCCTGGAGGGATTCTCTCCGGCTTGAACGATGGCCAAGTTTCCGTTTTCTCCAGCGCGGACCCGAATCAGGAAAAGTGGGAGCTCTTCAATCAGAACCCCTGGAGCTTCTGCATGTCGATGCGATTCTCTGTTTCGGATTTGCCCCGAAGATCTCGGTCTGCGAAATCGGCCGTTCTCGTTCTGTACAGGCGGGAGCTCGTGCCATTTGTGGAACGAGATCATTGGCTGATGGAACTTACTTACGGCCCCCTGGCACTTGCCCTGGAAAAAGTGGCAATGCTTCGGGCGATCAGCCAGGCCTCAAAAGAGTGGCGCTCCACCTTCGACGGCATCTCCGAGCCGCTCACCGTGATTGATCGGAATTACACCATAGTGAAGGCAAACAGAGCATTTGCCCGGTTGGTAGAACAGGATATAAAAAAGCTGAAGGGGCGACGCTGCTACACCCTCCTGGCGAACCGCCGGCAACCATGTGTTTCCTGCCCCGTGGGGATGAGCCTGCAACCGCAGGGTGGCACTCGAATTCAGCTGCAAGGCAAAACGAAGCGAGACCTCCTGGTTTGGAGCTACGGAATCCGCACAGGCCTCGACTCCTATCACTTTCAGTTCTATAGGAACGTCTCCAAAGAGGCCACGCTTGCCTCAACACTGATTCAAAGCGAAAAGATGGCGGCTCTGGGAAAGCTTGTGGGAGCTGTGGCCCACGAAATCAACAACCCACTGGCAGGCATTCTTGCCACGAGCCAGATCATGCTCGACGACATTAACCGCTCTGGCGGCAATCCTTCGTTGATCGATGACGTAGAGGAAATTCGTTCCGCCGCGTGGCGATCCAAGAAAATTATCGACGATCTTCTTGGATTCACTTCCGAAGCGAAAGATCTTGAGGAGGCGAACGTGCTAGATGCTGTACGCTCCGCCCTGGCGTTTGCCCGCTCTGCCATGCGCGACATTGCCGTAAAAGTGCACTCTGAAAAGGTGGTGCCTCGCGCAGTGGTGTCCGTGAACTCTCTGCAGCAGGTACTATTCAACCTGATCACCAATGCCGCTCATGCCATGAATGGAAAAGGCGTGCTGGAAATCACCATCACGGGCGAAGGGGATTTCTACAGGATCGATGTTCGCGACAACGGCCCTGGCATTCCCTCCGAGAAGTTGAATCATATTTTTGATCCGTTTTATACAAGCAAGCAGGAAGGCCTGGGGACAGGCCTGGGACTTTCCATCGTGAGAAGCCTGATTCACAAAATGAGTGCTCGAATAGAAGTTTCAAGCACCGTAGGCAAAGGTACTGAGTTCAAGATATTTGTTCCACGTGCCCAGGAGAAATCACAATGAGGATTCTGGTGGTGGATGATGAAAAAATTATTTCCGGAGCACTTCAGAGAGTATTGGCCCGCGCTGGTCACGAAGTGTCCGTGGCAAACAATGGCTTGGATGCATTTCGTCTGGTGAATGAAGCCCAAGCTCCGTTTCAGGCCTGCTTTCTCGATCTCCTGATGCCCGAGATCAGCGGCGCCACGGTTCTGGATCTGGTTAAACAGAAAATGCCTGAATCAAGGGTTTTCATGATGACAGCCTATGGCGATGTGACGGTGCGCGAAGACCTGATGAAACGAGGGGCCGAAAAAGTGTTGGCAAAGCCCTTCGATGACATCACCAAGGTTCCGGAACTGCTGGCCTAGGCCAGCTCACCGGAATTTCACTGGTTTTAGAAAACTGCTGCCTTCTTTACAGAGTGCAGAAGTTGATCCGGAAGCACCCCGTAGTACACCGTGAGCAACAGGCAGATCGCTATCGCAGCGTAAGCGAAGTGCGAGGGGCGAAACGGAGCAATAGCTTTGCCCTCTTCCATGTACATCAATACCACGAGCCTCAAGTAGTAGAAAACAGAGACCCCACTGGTCAATACAGCAATCAAAACCAACCAGGTTTCACCGGCAGCCAAGGCTCCAGTGAAGAGATAATATTTTCCTACAAAGCCCGCCGTGGGAGGAAAGCCACCCAAACTAAGTAAAAAAACCGTCAAGGCAGCAGCTACCACTGGATGTCTCTGGCCAAGCCCAGCGAGCCCAGCAAGGGTCAAACCCTCATCGTCTCGTCCGGGGAAGAGAGAGATCAGCACAAAGGCTCCAATATTCATGGCCACGTAGGTAACCAGGTAGAAGATAATTCCGGAATAGCCCACGGTTGGTCCTGCCAAAAGCCCAATCAAAAGATAGCCCGTATGAGCAATTGCCGAATAGGCCATCAGACGCTTGAGGCTCGTTTGCATCAAAGCCACGAAGTTTCCGATCAACATCGTAAGCAACGCGATCACCCAGATTGCCCCGTGCACCACTCCCTGCAAATCACCTAGAAGCTTTACTCCCTGATCCCCGAACAGGCTTACGCTCACTCGCACAAGGGCGGCAAATACGGCTGCCTTCAGAGCGGTGGCCATGTAAGAGGTGACATTGGCAGGAGCACCCTCATAAACATCGGGCGTATAAAGATGAAATGGAGCCGCAGCAATCTTGAATAAAAAGCCCACAAAAAGGAGAACAATCCCAGCCACAAGAATCGGATTAGCGAGCGCCGTGGCACCGTTATTACCAAGGGCAGCAGCGATCGTTTCAAGGCGCGTGGTGTTCAATGCACCGTAAATTAGGGCAGTGCCATATAGATAAATAGCGGCGCTCACCCCGCCCATCACAAAGTACTTGATGGAAGCTTCATTGCTGAACGAGCTCATCCTTCGCATTCCCACAAGCACATAGACCATCAAGCTCATCAGCTCGAGAGCCACGAAGATCATCAACAACTCCGTAGCGCTGGCAAGCAGCATCATTCCAAGAGTGGCCGAAAGCATAATGGGGTAAAATTCCGAATAATGGATCTCGCCATCTTCTAGATAGGAGTAAGACCCCAGCATCACAAGAGCGGTAGCCGACAAGAGAAGCACATTAAAAAAGGAGGAGAAATAATCCGCCACCATTGCTCCGCCGAATATATTCATCGGCTCTTTCACCCAGTGCATCCCGGTCCAGATTCCGGCCACCACAACTACAGCCAAAGAGAATAAAAATACCGGCAAACGGGACCCGTGCTCCCCCGAGCCGAACTTCACCGTGGCAAGGAGCATGGAAAGCATGATCCCAACAGCCACAATGGCGTAAGGCCCCAAGGCAAACCATTGAGCTTCGCTCAGAACCAAGTTTTGTGGATTAATCGTGTTGAGCATATAAGGCAGCCTTTCCGTTCTGCGCAGTATTATTTTCCACTCCGGCATTGATTCGTTTGGTTAGCTGAGTCAACGAAGGCTCCATACGATCAATAAAGAATTTTGGGTAAAGGCCCATAATGAAAACCAAGGCGATAAGAGGGGCGAGGTAATAGAACTCCCTCCAGTTGATATCTGTAAGGCCCTCGCTCTTTTGAGCATCAGGAATCCCAAAGAGAATCCGCTGACAAAGCCAAAGCATATATACAGCGCCAAAAATCACTCCCGTTCCAGCAATAGCAGTCCAGAGTGGGCTGGCCAGGAAACTGCCCTGCAGGATCAGGAACTCACCTACGAAGCCATTGGTTCCGGGGAGAGCCACAGAGCTGAAGGTGATGATTACCATCACGATAGAGAACAAAGGCACAGTGGAAGCCAGACCGGAATAGGCAGCAATCGCACGAGTATGTTTCCTCTCATAAAGAATTCCCACAAGCAGGAAGAGGGCTCCGGTACTCACACCGTGGTTGAGCATCTGATACATCGAACCCGTGATTCCGATTTGATTCAGGGCAAAAAGCCCGAGCACCACATAACCCATATGAGAAACCGAGCTATAGGCCACGAGTTTTTTTATGTCGTCCTGAGCAATCGCCACGAAAGCTCCGTAGACAATCGCCACCGCCGAAATTCCCATCATCCATGGTGCGATCAGAGGCAAAACACCGCTGGCCAAAGGCATGGCAAACCGGAGCAGACCATATCCACCCAGCTTGAGAAGTACGCCGGCAAGAATGACCGAACCACCAGTAGGAGCCTGCACGTGCGCGTCTGGCAACCAGGTATGCAGAGGAAAGAGGGGCACCTTAATGGCGAAGGCCAACGCAAAGGCCACAAATATCAGACCCTGAGGGCTCATGATCCCATCTGCTCCGAGCTTCAAGTTAAGCACGTCGGTAAGCGCGGCGGAATAGTCGCCGAACTGTGCTTTGGTCTGCAGAACCAGATAAATGATAGCCACAAGCATGGGAACAGACCCCACGAAGGTATAAAGAAGGAACTTTTGGGCAGCGTAAATTCGCTCTTTAGACCCCCAAATCCCGATCAGAAAAAACATGGGAATAAGCATGGCTTCCCAGAATACGTAGAAGAGAAAAAGATCGAGGGCCAGAAAGGCTCCCAGAATCGTGCCTTCCAGGGCCAACATAAATGCGAGGTATTTCTTTACATCCTTCTCCACTGCCCTCCAGGCAGCGAGCACAATGATGGGAACCAGGAAAGTTGTAAGCAGAACCAGGAACAAGCTTACACCGTCCAAACCCAGTGAGTATTTAGCCCCGATTAAAGGCAGCCAGTCCCGATGAACCGTAAATTGAAAGCCGGGATTGGCTTGATCAAACGAAAAGAACAACACCAGAGAAAGACCGAATACAGCCATGGAGCCAGCAAAGGCGATCCATTTCGATATCTCGTCAGAACCCTTCGGCAGGCAGAAGAGAAGGAAAGCCAGGGCCATGGGACTGAAGATCAGCCAAGAAAGAATTTGTTCACCAAAGATCATGCTCATAGATGTTCCTAAATTACTTTTGCCACTAGGACTGCAAGCAAGGCGAGTGTTCCAACCACCAGCGCCGCCAGATAGTGCTCTAAACGGCCCGTATGAATCAGGCGCAACGTTCTACCGGATGCCTTGGATACCGATGCCGTAAGCAAAACGGCGGCATCGATAATCCGACCATCCACCACCTTCCATAGGAAACCGGCAAACCGATTCAGCGGCCAAACGATCACTTTGTCGTAGAACTCGTTGAAGTACCAGGAGTTATATAAAAACTCGCGCAGCGAGCTTTCCTTCTCCTCAGCTTTATCGAGAAAGAGTGTGTAGGAGAGATAAAGGCCTCCACAAGCCACAGCCACGCTCACAGCCATAAGAACAAGCTCCACGGCCGTGGATCCATGGCCCATACTCTCCGGCACAATCCCGTGAAGAATATGGTTCAGATAGGAATGCCCGAACACGTGGGGAAGGCTCAAAAATCCCCCAAAGGTAGCCAACACAGACAAGATCAGAAGAGGCGCGGTCATAATGGGTGGGCTCTCATGGAGATGCTCACGCACATGTTTCGAGGAACGATTTTTCCCAAGAAAGGTAAGCACCACAAGCCGCCCCATATAGGTAGCCGTCAATCCGGCCGTCACCAATCCGAACAGATAAAGAGGAATCCCCCCCAAAGGGCTCGAAAAGGCCTGCCAGAGAATTTCGTCCTTGGAAAAGAATCCTGAAAAAATCGGTACGCCGGCAATAGCCAAAGTCCCGGTTACGAACGTCCAGAAGGTGATGGGCATATAATCCTTCAGCCCTCCCATCTTGCGCATATCCTGTTCACCGTCACAGGCATGGATTACCGATCCGGAGCCAAGGAACATAAGCGCCTTGAAGAAGGCGTGGGTCATCAGATGAAAAATCGCCACAGAGTAGGCGCCGACGCCCACCGCCACAAACATATAGCCCAGCTGGGAAGTCGTGGAATAGGCGAGAACTTTCTTGATGTCGGTCTGCTTGATCGCGATCGTAGCCGAAACCAGAGCTGTAGCCATACCCACCCAGGCGATCACCATGGAGGTGGTGGGGGCAAGGGCGTACAAGAAACCCAGGCGGCAACACATATAGACACCGGCCGTTACCATCGTGGCGGCATGGATAAGAGCAGATACCGGAGTGGGGCCGGCCATAGCGTCAGGAAGCCAAACAAAAAGCGGAATCTGAGCCGATTTACCGGTTGCCCCGATAAAAAGCAGGAGCGTGATAGCAGTAAATAGACCGAAGCCGAGCTCCACACTCTGTGAGCCAACGGCGTCGCGAAGCTGCACAAAATCGAGAGTATTGAATTCACGGAAAATCAGAAACATTCCAAGAAGAAAGCCAAGGTCGCCGATCCGGTTCACCACGAATGCTTTTTTTCCTGCCTTCGCTTTCTCGATATCTTCGTACCAAAAGCCGATCAAGAGGTAAGAGCAGAGCCCCACTCCCTCCCAACCGATAAATAGAATGGGAAGACTCGCCCCAAGAATCAATATGAGCATGGAGGCGGTGAAAAGATTCAGATAAGTGAAATAGCGCTGAGGATTTTTATCGTGGCTCATGTAGCCCACGGAATAGAGGTGGATCAAAAATCCCACTCCGGTAACCACCAAGCATAACAGGCCGGTAAGGCCGTCCATCCGAAACGCCATCGGCACATTGAAATCGCCCACCTGAATCCATGAGAAGGCAGTTTGCTCGAATGCCTGCGCCATGCCCTCATGTGCACCGGTGAGCCGAAAATAAAGCATCACCGAGATCACGAAAGATCCAAACACGGCAGCACTCGCCAACACACCCGCGGCAGTGCCGGGGATCCGGGGCATCGTCTTCCAGGGAATCGCGCCCAAAATACCGTTAACCGCAGACGCCAAGAGCGGCAGCAGAATGATCCAACCCAAAAGGCTCGTTTGTTCCATCATGTGATCACTCTTTCATTTGATTGAGTTTTGCCGTGCCGATCTCTTTCATATTTCGGTAGAGCGCGATCAAAAGGCCAAGACCAATGGCACCCTCCGCCGCGGCCACGGTAACAATGAAAAAAACCATGATCTGGCCGTTCAAATCCGCGTTTGCTCTCGAGAAAGTAACCAGGGTGAGATTCACTCCCGTGAGCATCAACTCGATACACATCAGAATCGCGATCAGGGAACGCCGCATGGCTATGCCAGCCAAACCAACCGAAAAAAGCGCAGCCCCAGTGATCAGCGCGGGGAATACGTAAGGATCAGCCATCTGGTTCATACTTACTCCACCTTTCTCTTCGCCAGGAGCACAGCTCCTACAATCGAGACCGAAAGCAACATCCCCATGGTGAGGAAAGGCAATACATAGTCAGAGAACATCAGCTCGGAAATCACACGCACATTTCCCCCGGAAGCCTCTATGGCCTCCGCCGTAAACGGGCCCCGGCTCAATCCGTAGGTGCCACGCATCAGCACAAAGAACATCCCCAACATAAAAGCCGCTCCCAACCCAATAGGAATGGGGAGATAGGCCTTATTGGAAGGAAAATCGTTATCCACGTGCTCAATACTCAGGAGCATGATCACGAAGATAAAAAGCACCATGATAGCGCCGGCATACACAAGCACCTGTACCGCGGCCACGAAGAAAGCTTCCTGCATGGCAAAGATTCCGGCCACATTAAGAAAAACAAGGATCAGCGCAAAAGCCGAAGAGACCGGATTGCGCAATACAATCACGCCAAGAGCAGCCACAACTGCCAACGCGCAAAACAAAACAAACAATCCAAGAGGAATGCCCTGGTTAACGATTTCCGTCATTTCTTGGACCTCTGAATCAGGAGAAAGTCTTTGTCGTAAACGCGGCGCTCGTAATCCGCCATTTCGTAAATATTCGAGAGCTTGATGGCGTCCTTCGGGCAGGCCTCTTCACAAAACCCACAGAAGCAACATCGCAGGATATCGATCTCGAATTTTACAGGATACTTTTCCTTATCTGCCCGCTCACCCGCCTCGATATGGATACAATCGGCAGGGCATACGGTGGGGCAAAGCATGCAAGCCGTGCAGTTCTCCACCCCATTCACTGTTTTAATATAATGCTGGCCGCGGTAGCGCGGGGAATACTGCCGGCGCTGCTCCGGATATTGGTAAGTGATGTTCTTACCAAAGAACCATTGCTTCATGGTGATGAGCATCCCCGTAAGGATCTCCAGCAGATAGAATCTCTGAAGAAGCCCGTGTTCTCGTTTGATCAGCATCCGACTTCCTCCTTTCCTAATTCGTAACCGTGTACGCAATTGCCACGGCAGTAACCACGATATTCACCAGTGAGAGCGGCACCAGCACCTTCCAGCCAAGCCACATCAGCTGATCGTAGCGAAAGCGCGGAAGGGTGAATCGAACCACAATAAAGAACAACATGAAAAGGATCACCTTCGTCCAGAAGGCCAGAACCTGTGCCGCCACCAGCCCCCAGTACGCGAACTGATCACCCAAAGAAAACTTGGCGTTCAAAACTTCAATCAGCCAGGCAGCGCCAGGAGCGTCGAATCCGCCTAGGAAGAATGTTGCTACCAGTCCCGAGGCGGTGATCATGTGTGCGTATTCCGCCATGAAGAAAAGCGACCATTTCATGCCACCATACTCAAGGTGATATCCGGCCACGATTTCCGCTTCGCCCTCAGGCAAGTCAAAGGGAAGGCGGTTAGTTTCCGCGAATGCGGCCACGACAAAGATCAGCGCCGCCAAGGGCTGCTGAAAAATCCCCCAATTGGGAAGAAGAGGAACTTCCTTTCCGAGAATGGAAAGTGGCGCGATCTGGGAGTAGGCAATTTCCATCAGATCCACTGAATTAAAGTGCATGATCAACGCGAGCAGGCTGAGACCCATAGCAAGCTCGTAGGAAATCATCTGAGCGGTAGAGCGCAAGCCGCCGAGCATGGAGTATTTATTGTTCGACGCCCAGGAAGCCACGATGATTCCATATACCGCGAGAGAGGAAACCGCCGTCACGAACAGGAATCCCACATTCAGGCTGGCCAGCTGGAGCGCCACCTTCACGCCCTGTATCTCCACCACCGGCCCAAACGGAACCACGGCGAAGGTCATAAAGGCAGGAACCACGCAAATACCCGGAGCCAAAAGGTAGTACCACTTGCGCACGTGGGCGGGCACCAGGTCTTCTTTGAAGATGAACTTCACGGCGTCAGCCAAACTCTGAAGGAGGCCGAAGGGGCCCACCCGGTTCGGACCGGTGCGGTTCTGCATCCAGGAACAGATTCTTCGCTCCGCCCAAGCCATAATCGGAGCCGTATGGAGAAGCACGATCAATACGAGAGCGAGCTTTGCCGCCATCGCATAGAGAAGGATCATCGAAGAATCCATATCAGCCCACCTTCCTGTTGGTAGCTTCCAACAAGTGCGCCACCAGGCTTTCAAGAGGGCGGCTCATTCCCACGGGAGGAATCGCTGCCTTAAAGCCCTGTTTCATTCCTTTATGATTCACGAAGCTGCCCGATTTTTCGTAAGTGGTAGCTCCGGGCAGTATGAACTGGTAGCCAAGAAGTTCTTCCTTAAGGAAAACACCCAAACCGACAGCCTTTTTGGCCAGCTTTGCGATTCCGTAGGGAGGACGAACCTTTCCGGCGCTCACAAAGAACACCAGATCGTACTTTTGGGGATCGAATGAGCCCGAGGGCTTAAATCCCAGGCTCTCCAGGCCCTTCAGGTTGGGGCTCTTGTCCTTTCGGCGCAACAGATGATCGATCGCCTTATCATCAGAAGACGAGGCGGCCGTAGGGCTATAAGAAAAGAACTCTGCACCCGAAAAGCTCTTCTGAAGAGCTGCCGCCTCTTCCATGGTGGCGTCTGCGCAAACAAAGAAGGCAACGCTCTTGGCGCCTGCCACATGCTCCTTCACGGCAGGTAGGATCTCGCCCCACATTCCACCCTTGGGCTGAGCACCACGCAAATCAGTGGGACCGATCACACGGGACGGAGAATGCACGTGATGGAAGCCATAGCGGCCCTCGTCGCACATCCACCACTTGTTCACTTCCATATTCATACGAGGCTCCATGCGATACATCACATTCCCTTCCTGGGAATTGGTCACATTGCAGCCCTGAGAACATCCGTCACAGATCCCCTCGGATGGCCTTAGATACCAAACGCGCTTCTTGAAACGGAAGTCCTTCGTGGTAAGAGAGCCGACCGGGCAAACATCGGCTAATCCACCCGCATAGGCGGTCTGCAGCGGCTTGTCGTCGATCGTGATGATCTCGGTAGAGTTACCCCGATTCTGTGCGATCATTTCGTGAATCTGCCCCACCTCATCGCAGTAGCGGATGCAGCGGGTACAATGAATGCAGCGATTCATGTTCTTTTTAATCGAAGGTCCCATGTCCACATCGATAAAGGTGCGACGGAAAAGGTCCGTTCGGGCATCCTCCTGACCGTGGGCATAGCTGTACTCTTGGAGCGAACACTCGCCAGCCTGATCGCAGATCGGGCAGTCCAGAGGATGGTTCGCAAGCAGGAACTCCTGCACCCCGGCCACGCTCTTCTTAACTTTTTCGCTCTTTGTGCTCACCTTCATGCCGTCGGTGCAGGGGGTGGAGCAGGCGGTTACCAGTTTTCGCTGCCCCTCCACCTCAACCAGACACATCCGGCATTGGGCCACAATGCTGAGGCCGTCGTGGTAGCAATATCGGGGGATGTGGGTGGCTTTGGCCCGGTCGGCAGCCTGGATAATCTTTTCTCCGGGCTGAAACTCGATTTCTACGCCGTCAATCGTACATTTAGGCATCGTTTTTCCGTCCTCAAATCCTTTTAGTGGTGGCTCTTACCGCCGAAGGGGCAGCGCTTTTCGGTAATATGCTGCTCGTATTCGGTACGGAATTTTTTCACCATCGAGCGCAACGGCCAGGCTGTAGCCTCGCCAAACGCGCAGATCGTGGTTCCGTCCATGTTGTTGCAGATGTCTTCGATCAGGTCGAGATCGCCGGTTTTCCCCTCGCCCTTTTCCAGGCGATAGTGAAGATCCTTCAACCACATCGACCCCTCACGGCAGGGGGTGCATTGGCCGCAGCTCTCCACCTGGTAGAAGTGCGCGGTACGAATAGCCACCTTCAACATACAAGTGGCGTCATCAATCACCATAATCGCGGCAGATCCAAGCATGGATCCCGCCTTCATCAGAGAATCGAAATCTAAATTCACGTTGCACTCTTCCGCCGTAAGCACGGGAGAAGAGGAGCCCCCCGGGAAGGCCGCCTTCAATTTGCGTCCCTTCCAGATGCCGCCGCAATCTTTGTTGATGAGATCCATCAGAGGATAGCCCATGGGCTTTTCGTACAATCCAGGCCGGTTCACATGGCCGGAGATGCAAAAGAGCTTCATCCCGTTATTCTTCTCGGGGCCGAAGGTTTTGAACCAAGCAGATCCCCGATTCACGATCATGGGCACGCAGGCCAGGGTTTCCACGTTGTTCACCACCGTGGGGCAACCGTAAAGACCGATGGCGGCCGGAAAAAACGGTGGTTTAATCCTGGGCTCTCCGCGCTTGCCCTCGATAGAGTTAAGGAGAGCCGTCTCCTCACCGCAGATATAAGCACCGGCCCCCCGGTGCACCACGAAATCCAGTTGATAGCCGGTGCCAGCCACGTTTTTCCCGAGATAGCCGGCCTTATAGGCCTCATCGATCGCCTTTTCGAGAATCTCCGCCTCTTTCACATACTCCCCGCGGATGTAGCAGTAGATCATGTGAGCATCGATCGTCATTGCTGCGATGATCGCACCCTCAATCATAAGGTGAGGCTGGAAAGTCATGATCGCGCGATCTTTAAAAGTGCCGGGCTCGGATTCGTCGGCATTGATCACGAGGTATTTGGGTTTGTCGGAACCTTTCGGGATAAATCCCCACTTGGTTCCACAAGGAAAGCCCGCACCGCCCCGGCCACGAAGGTTGGAGTCTTTCACCTCCTGAAGCACCTTCTCTTTGCCCATCTCAATACTTTTCTTGAGAGCTTTATAGCCGTCTTCGTTTTTAACGTAAGCGTCTAAGCCTTCTACGCCGGCCTGGCCATAGTATTTCGAAAATACGATTTCGGAATTCATGCTATTTGCCCTCGCGCGACTGCGACGCGACCGCATCATCGATAAATTTATCGAGCTGCTGGATGGTCAGGTTTTCGTGGTAGTCGTTATTGATCTGGCAAACGGGCGCAGTGCCGCAAGAACCGAGGCACTCCACTTCCGAGATAGTGAACATCCCGTCTTTCGTGGTTTCGCCCATACCGATTTTGCACTTCTGCTCGGCATGGTGAATCAGCTCCTCGGATCCCCGCAACCAACAAGCGATATTGTTGCAGAACTGCAGGTTGTGCTTTCCCACGGGCTTCATCTTGAACCAGTGATAGAAACTCACCACTTCCAGCACCTGGGTCTTCGGAATCCCCAGGAAATCAGCCACGTCCTGCATGGTTTCGTCTGAAATCCAGCCACGCTCTGTTTGCGCCGCATGAAGGGCCGGCAGAAGCATCGCGCGCTTATTCGGATAGAAACGCTGGATGCGATCCATTTCCGCGTAAAACTCTTGTTTGAACTTTTTCTGTTCGCTCATAACTAACGATCCAATTCCCCGGCAATGATGTTTACGGAGCCGATCACCGCGATTACATCGGCAATGTTCTCGCCGCGGATCATTTCGTCCACCGGCTGGAACATAAAGAAGCTTGGAGCACGAATACGCAGGCGGTGCGCCTTGGGGCCCCCGCGGCTGATCGCATAGAAACCAACCTCACCATTAGGCCCCTCCATCGGGCAGTAAGCCTCACCCTCCGGCACG
The DNA here is from genome assembly GCA_964612065.1 of uncultured Bdellovibrionales bacterium. Lineage (GTDB taxonomy): Bacteria > Bdellovibrionota > UBA1018 > CAIPTA01 > CAIPTA01 > JAKFYM01. Next base: position 27,438 of record CAZTCD010000026.1, read on the forward strand.
TCAAACCCTTCCATGAAGAATTTAAAGTGGTGAATTAGGGATTCCATGGAGTTATACACGCGCTCTTTTTCAGGGATGCGCACTCGCTTATCGTCGGCCCAAATCGGGCCCTTCGGCATCTTCTCCACGATCTGGCGCAAGAGCCGCACGGACTCGAAAATTTCAGCAAGGCGCACGAGATAACGATCATAAACATCGCCCCCCTTGGCCACTGGCACGTCAAATTCCAGATCCTTATAGGCGAGATAAGGGCGGTCACGGCGAAGATCGATATTCACGTTCGAAGCACGCAGGCATGGGCCGGTCATTGAATAACTCAAGGCCTGCTCGGCCGTGAACACACCCACGCCCTTGGTGCGATCCACCCAGATGCGGTTGTCCGTGAGCAGCTTATCCAACTCACGGAAAGTCTTCTCCACGCCATCCAGCCACTTCTTCATACGAGGAAGGAAGTCGTCCGGAAGGTCTCCCGAAAGGCCGCCGATTCGGGTGTAAGAGGTGGTGAGGCGGGAGCCACACAGGCTCTCGATCAAAGTATAAGCCTCTTCCCGCTGGTGGAACCCGAGCAGGAAGTAGGTCATGGCACCAAGGTCGAAGGCGTTAATACCGATACAAATAATATGATCGATGATTCGCGCCATCTCGCAAACCATGGTGCGGATGTAGATATTCCTGGGTGGAATCTCAATGCCCATGATCTTTTCAATCGTGGTCACATAAGCCACGTTGTTCTGAAGCGCGGAACAATAATTCAAGCGATCGGTATAGGGGATGAACTTATGATAGGTTTTCACCTCCCCCAGCTTTTCCATCCCACGGTGAAGGTATCCGAGCTCACACTTGCTCTCCTCCACCACCTCACCGTTCAAGCGGCAAGCGATACGCAAGGTGCCGTGGGTGGCGGGATGCTGGGGACCGATATTGATCAGCATCTGCGAGGATTCGAAAATGTCTTTTTCACCCTCATCCTCGAAGGCATCAATGCTTCTACGCGGTGGCTGCAGTCCGGTATTGATATTGCTCACTTGAAATCCTCCGCATCATTCCCCTTGGCGGCAGCGCCCCGAACATGGGCCCCCGGATGGTGCTCCTCCAAACCAAGGTGCTCCAAAGTGGCTGAGCCCTGGAACCGCTGGTAGCGCTTGATCGGATAGTCTTTTCTTTGAGGGTGGCCCACCCATCGGTCGTCGAGCATGATCCTGCGAAGGTTCGGATGATCCCGGAAGGGAATCCCATACATATCGAACACTTCGCGCTCCAGCCAGTTCGCGGCTTTCCACACTGGCGTCAGGGAAATCATTTCCTCGCCATCTTTCACCCTCACCTTGATCCGGACCCGGTCGAGGAACTTAAGGGAAAACATCTGGTAAACCAGGCAAAAACGATGCTCACCACCGCTCCCCTTCAAAACACCAAGACCGTAGTCCGGAATGTTCTCGGGAGGGTTGTCATCGTAAGCCGTGAGGTCGGAGAGAAAGTTATATTCCAGGCCCTCTTCGGTTCTGAGGGAGCTCATAAAGTCGAGGAAGTGAGACTTCTTCACGAAAAAAACCGGTACATCGGTTTTTTCTGTAACCACCTCTTCGATCGCGTCTCCATACCGGGCCTTGATGCGGTCGATTTTTTCCTTGGGAAAGTCGAGAGTCATGTGAGCATCGCCTTATTCTTTTTGATCTTTTCCTGAAGCCGCATCACGCCGTGGATCACACCCTCGGGGGAGGGAGGGCAACCCGGAATGTAAATGTCCACGGGAATGATTTCGTCTACTCCCTGCATCACAGAGTAGGTATCGAAAATTCCGCCCGAGCTCGAACATGCGCCCATCGCAATAACCCACTTCGGATCATGCATCTGCTCATAAAGCGTTCGGAGCACAGGCCCCATCTTTTCGGTAATGGTGCCGGCAATAATCATCATATCGCTCTGGCGGGGAGAGAATCGAACCACCTCAGCCCCAAAGCGAGCGAGGTCATAGTCCGCCGAGAGAGTAGCCATCATCTCAATGCCGCAACAGCTCGTACCGAACGGATAGGGCCAAAGAGAATTTGCCCGAGCCCAATTCACAAAATCATCAAGTCTGGTTGTAATTACGTCTGGTGCACCGTCTTTTGGCATCTCTACTCCTGTGGCGGCCCGAGCCGCCGGAACCCATCACTTCCACTTCAGCGTGGCCGAGCAAAAAGGGCGCTCACTCCCACTCGAGGCCGCCGCGCCGCCACTCATAAACAAAAGCAACTGTAATCATCGCAAGAAAAACCAGCATCACGCCCAGGATGAAATAGTTGTGTCCAAGAAATTTCCTGTAGGCCAGAGCCCAGGGAAACAGCAGCGCCACCTCCACGTCGAAAAGCAGGAAGGAGAGGGCCACCAGGTAGAAACGTACCGAAAATCGTTTTTTCGCATCCCCCGACGGAGGCACCCCGCATTCGATCACAGAGTTTTTATATTTATTCGGCCGCTTCGGCCCCAAAAAAGAAACACCGAAGATCACGGCCAGCGAAATTACCGAGCCAACAGCAAACAAGATGAGAACGGGCAGATACCCTGACATGCCGTACCCCCAATTGGTTCGCCAATACCACCATTGAAATACTCCGCGAACCGCATAGAAAGAAGCGTCCATAAAACGCTACAGTCTAAAAATGTGTAGCGAAAACTTAGCATAAGGGACATGGAGAGTCGACGCGGAATTAGCCGAATTAACTAAACAATTTTTCATTGAAGATCGCGGCACCGGCCCCAATGCGCTGCGCGATCGACGTATGGCGCAACCAGAGATTTCCCCCTAATGCAAAAACTGGGACGCTGCGGCGTTTAGGTGACCGAGTACCTGGTGCCAGAAAAAGCCCGCCGCCAGAAGCACTCCAGACAGACCTGCGATGACACTCCAGTCCATAATCCCATATTGAAGGCCCATCACTTCTTTATCCACGCGTGGTTCGCTGCTTCTTCTAAAGAGAAGATCCGTGCCCACTCGAATAGTAATAAAACAGAGCAATGACAGTAAAATCACTTCAGTAGCCAGGAACGCGAGGGACTTTTGCTCGATCATCGAGGCCAGCAACACAAGCAACCCAGGGAAGCCCGGAAACCCAGGTACACAAAGGGGACTCGCCAGCCCTAACAAGAGAATCAATCCAGAAGTGCGGTACGCCTTGGCAGCACCATACACCGCACCAATGCTTTCACTCCCCGCTTTCTCCTGAAACCTCGACCAGACAAATCCCAAAACGGCACTCCACAAAAAAGTAGCCGAAAAGGAATAGGCAACCGCCGACGCGCTAAGCACTGTGGGCAGCGCACCAGCCACCAAAATAGCCGACCACTGAGCTCCGATCAGAGCAGAAAACAGACGCTTGGAGTTCTCCTGGGAAAGAGCAAACACCGCCAACCAAAATCCACCGAAGATCCCGCAGAGCTGCAGTACCCGCATTCCGTCTGAGATCCCTTCCCTGCCGGCCAGGCCAAAAACCTCCACCCCCATCTTCCACACGGCCACGGCTACGGCTCCCTGGAAAATCACTGAGAGTCCCGTCTGAACCGCCCAAGGCAAGCCATGGTCCCGGTCAATCGCGATAAAATGAAAAGGGAAGAATCCCCCCGCCATGAGAAAAGGCAGAAAAAGCCCGATGATCACCAGTAGTGACATAGGGGAATAAGGTGGCTGCGATTTTACAAAGTCTCCGATCACACCGAAATGCGCGCCACCAGCCACCAGAGAAAGTAAGACAATAGCCCCAAAACCTATGGTTAGCGCCATGGAGGCCTGAGTCCAGAACTTCAACACAGCCTCTCCCTCCCTCCGGCCCCGGTACGCCAAGCCCCCAAGGAAAAGGCCAACCCAGGTACAAAGCACAAGAAGGATGCACGACAAGGTACCGTGCCTGGAAAGTAAAAGGAGATCACAAAACAAAGCGAGAATGGTCAGCAGAAACAAAACCTCCGGCTTTCTCGCGGAGGGAATTTCATTCGTGGATGCCACCAGCCGGCTTACCAATACAGCTGCCAAGAGCAGTGCCGCCCGCGGCAGCCGGAACAGCGCCTCATCCTCGAGCATGGAAAACACCACCGGTTCGTGAGATTTTCCGGCCGAAACCAAAAGATAAATCGCCGCAGCCGAAAGGCCGAGCATAGCGAAAAGTTCGGTACCCCTTTGCGAAGCCTTACCACGCGATCCCGCCAGTAGAATTCCCTGAATCAGGGCCGTAGAGAGAATCAGTAGCTCGGTTACCGGCATGAACACATCACTCCTTGAATCCGAGCACCCGCAAAGCAGCACTTACGGATGCGCCCATAGGGCTGATCAACAGGCGGGGGATCAGGCCCAGAACCAACAAAACGAACCCAACGGGCAAAATCGCGATCAGCTCATCCCGCTGAAGATCCCGAAAGCCAGCCTCGCCTGCCGGCTTCATCTGCATATCGCCAAGACGAAAATACATAATTCGAACCCCGGCCACGACAAATAGCGGCATGGAAAGTATCAGAAAAGGCAAAGGCCATTGATGGCTGCCCACCAAGCTCCACACAACCAGAAGCACGCCGTAAAAACCAACCGAAAGTGGAAGGAAGAGCGAAAACAGGGTTGCCATTGCAGTGCTCAGAGCGAAGGCGGGAAAGCGGGTTATTTCTTTCAAGGGAGGCAGTCCGGGCCGGCGCTCGTGACAAGCAAGCACCATAAGGAGGAACGGCACGGCCAGGCTCTGGAAAAAAAGAAGTACCTGGGCCCCATGCCACCCTTTCGCCGAAAGCGAAAAAAAACCCACGGCAATAAACGCCCCAAGAGCCTGCTGCAGCCAGAATGCTCGCTCCCTTGCGGCCCGCGCCCCAAGGAAACAAACCGCCGAATAAGCCACGCCCATCGAAAAAAGCCCCAGCAGCGCCGGGCTGAATGCCCGCAACTCAGCGGGAAACGACGAGAGGCCGAATTTAAAGAGCAAGACAAAACCAAAAATCGGCTGCAGCACCAAAGGAACGGCGCGCTCCATCTCGTGCAGCTGAAACACCCTCCGAGCCCCACCATGAAACGGAAAGATGCCGGCGTTGATGGCAGCGGAAAGCAAAAGCAGGCTCATTCCGATCGCCCCCGGGAGAATCACCCTGGTGGCCCCTTCAATCTTGAACCAGGTACCAAGAGAACCCTGAAAAGGCCCAGTGAATGCCAGTACCGCCACAAGCATTGAAAAAATCGCTACCACTGAAAGAAAAGCCGTCTCTTTCACCGCTTCGATCTTTCCATCGTGCGCATCCATTCCCATGAAAACTATTCTTGGCAGCACCGATCCGGCCAAAAACACCACATAAAGCAGCGGATGATCGGCTCCAAGCGCCCCAAGGAGGCAGGTAAGATAAGCCGCCAGCGCAGCCACGGACGCACGAGAACGCTCCATGGTATCCCTGGCGATGAAATGAAACGATACCATCACCGCGCACACGGCCAGGCCGAGGGTGGCATTCGGAAAGGTCCAGTTCAGAGAGTTATCCCCGGACCATACCGACCTCAGAATCACCAGAGGGGAAAACACAGTGCCATCGGGAGAAAGCCCATTTCCAAAGAAGCCGAGCGAAACCACGATCAAAAAACAAAAAAAGGAGAAGAGATGGGCCACGAAAGAAAGGGACCAAAGCTTTCCTCCCCGGAACGGGCCCCAAGCCGCTAGCACAGCCGCCGTCAGAGGCGCAAAGGTACCCAAAAATCCGGCCCAGCCTGTCATAGAAGCCTCCCGGCGATCTGCGCCACCACGGTGACCAATAACATCAGAAAGAGCCCATACCCGGCAAATACTCCGGCGGCGCCTTCCAGCCTGACGGCGTCACCCGTGCCATCCAAAGGAAGCTGGTCCATAAACATCTTTCGGCAAAGATGCACGTTTGCATTGAAGTAGAAGAACCACAGCAGCCCGAACACCACCGCATAAGCCAGGCCGAGATCAAGGGATCTCGCGCCAATGCCGCTGAAAATCTGGAAAACCGGAGTGCCGGGCAAGCCCAGTACCAGCACGAAGAGAGCGCCAAAGAAAATCTTTTGAATTTTCGAACGAGCGCTCATAACCGAGGTGGAAAGAACTACCCCTGTAAACACGGGAATAAAGATACAGGCGAAATAGGCTGAGAGAATCAATGCCGACCGTGAAACGCCCACGGAAACCAGAACAATGGAGAAGAAAAAGCTGGGGATCGCGCCCAGCATCCTCCTTCTGGAATCGGCTGCGAAAAGATGGCTGATGGAAAGCACACAGCCAACAATGCCCAAGCAATAAAGAAAAAGCTTTTGCTTCGTACCAAGCTCGGGATAGGCCACCCCGAAAAGGTAGGTAATCTTCAATGCAACCACGCTCAGGAAAATAACCATGGTCAGGCTTACTCCTTCAGGCAAGCTCTCGATGGCCCTGGAAAACCAGCGCGACCAAGGGGGAAGGGGAATCGCAAGAACCACCAGCGCCAGCCAAAGCGGCAGACCCAGATAAGACCCGGAATTCGGGCCGAACTCCAGCCCCCGGTCACCGAATTCGGAAATCCCCCAAGCCACCATTATGAGGCCAAGCAGAAAAAACAAAACGTGAAGCCTGGTGGATATGGAAGCCCCTTCTTCTTCCGCTCTCGGCGGGGCCGAAAACCTCACCAGATAGAAAAAAACCGCACCGGCCAGAAGCAAAAGCGCGCCGGTTGCTGCGCTATTATTCGACATGGCCACCAGGGAACAAAACCCCTGTGCAAAGCTCACCAGCACACGAATCATTCCGCTATTCTGGCCCGAAGCGGGACTCATCCAATGAGCCAGCAGAAAACAAAATTCGGCGATTAACAAATATCCATAGCGATGAGCGTCCAATGAAAGAAGCAAATCAAGGGGATAGCCCTTAAGAAGGCTTGCCCGAACCGCGATCTCCATCCCATGAAGCACAACCGCATTTCCCAAAAAAAGAAGAAGCAGAATCCTCGCCCCGGTTGCAATGGTTCCTTTTGAAATCCAAGTTCCTGCATTTTTCCTTTGGGGAAAAAGGGCTGCCACAAACGGGAGCAGCAAATAAATCAAAAGGGAGATCCGCTCTGCGTTCATCGGCCCTCCAAAAGAAAGAAAAACGAAGATATCAGGGAGAACAGGATCCCGAGAAAGAGATACATTCGAACCTGGCCGTTGTGTATTCCCCGAGCCAACATTGACAATGCAGTCCCCGCCTCAGAAACCCCCCGGAAAAGCCGGGCTCCAAACAAGTTCTGATCCACAAGATCCACGAACCTGGCTCCCCTCGTGCCGCATCCGCGAATCCACAGGAATGCCCTTTCGATGCCCGCTTCGGGAAGGCGAATAAGCGCCTGGTTCCATTTGATCAAGGAAAGGTCCATGCCGGGAAAAAGATCTTCCATTCTTAGATCTCTGCCTGATGGTTGCGTGCGGCGCCGGGCGTTTGCCCCCCAAAGAGAACCCGCCAGTATCCCCAATCCAACCCCCGAGGCAGCGATGAGCACCCTAAGTTCATAGACCATGGAAAAAAATCCATCGAGTGCGATGCCCTCGAAGTTCAGCTCACTCCAGCGCAGTACGCCCCCACCTTGGGCAGCCAGCACAAAAAGCGAAGGGGCGATTACCGCGAATAATCCGGCCGTGACCCTCGTTCCAGCTTTGGGAAAGGATTGCACAAGCGCCTTTCCCGCAACGGCCGCCACAAAAAACGTAAGCACGCCCAGCGCCGCGATTTTAAACATCGATGTCTCGCTATCGAAGCGTGCGGCCGCCACCTCAACACTCGGAAGCGCACCCGAAATTATTCCTAAGAAGAGAACAAGGATCACAAAGCCCAGCGCCTTTTTCCAGAAAAGCTCCAGGCGCTCACCAAATCTGAAGAGTATACTTATAGCAAAAACCGATCCCAGCCCCACCGCTTCGTAAACACCCCAGAACGGATCCCCAGGCCGGCTGGATCCAAACCGGAGAAACAGCAGATAACCCAAAAACGAAAGTCCCAGCCAGAATGCCGCACCCAGTACGCCGGCAGAAAGGAGCGACAAAAGCGATAACGCCACTGTAGCAAGCGCGAAAATCGCGGTTAATGGAGCCCAAAGCTCGGCTGAAGCCGATTCGCCCAACAACACTCGCTCCAGCAAAAACAACCCCATGCCAAGCTCCACCAAGATGAGGGGAATCCGGCTCCAGTCCCTTGGATTATAGCGCGAGGCAACTCCGGCGAATATGTAGAGTACCGCACCGAGAACCACAACCGAGCCGGTTGTGAGCAAACGGCTCATAGCCAAGCCGAAAAGTACCACCAAACCCAGAAAGATAAAGCTACCCCGCTTCAGATAGGATCCGCGTTCCAGCTCCCCGATCTCCCCACCCGCTTCCATGCCAAACGCATGAAGCAGGAAGGCCGCAATCTCCGCGAACATCAGCGAAAGAAGAATGTTGTCGCTCAAGAAGGCAATCACCGAGGAAAGGTATGATCCGCAAAGGAACAACATACGCAGGCCAAGCCGCCCCCCCTCCAGCACGCGGGGAGTATCAAAAGCCACAAAGCCGAGCAACATGGCCGAAGTGAACAAAATCCACACGTATCTCGTCCAATGAGATTGCAGGGCAAATTCAAAATATCCCGACGGTTCAAGCGTGAGGGGCAAAATCATTTCCATTTTTATCGCTTGATCAATTCGGGCAATGCCGGCGATAGCAATCAATGCCGAAAAACCGAAAAGCATCAGAAGGCCTTTTCGCTCAACACCAGGTTTGTAGCCACCCTGAGCCGCAAACACCGCCATCGCCGCAGCAGGAGCAAGGAACGTGAGCACCAGGATTATTAAATTCGCGATATTCATCCCCGCACCTTAATTCCGCAGGCCCGTTTCTTCGTCCACGTCCAAAGTTCCCTGAAATCGATGGCAGCGATGCAGTACCAATGCGCCAACGGCCGCCACGCTGGGAACAAGGCCCATCGCCACCAGTGAGGTGATCACCAGATCTCCAGCACCATTTATGGACAATCGAGACAATAAAAAGGCGCAGGCAGCAACCGCCTTGAGCGCAATCACCTGGCCAACAAGAATCCAGGCGGCCACCCGGCGCAGAAAGATCGTGGCCAATCCCACAATGAAGGTGGACGCGCAGAGTACCAACCCTATCTTTTGCACCAAGATGGTATCGATCATCTTTCCCTCCTGACCAAAAAGAAGCCCCCGGTCGCCAGCACCACAAGGCCGAGTATGGGGAGCGCGGAAAGAAGCCAGTCTGCCGACCATATCCGGTCCGCAAGAAGCGACATCTCCGACCTAGCCGGCGCGGCCCATATCTCAGAGCCGCCGTCAGAAAAGGCAAGCGCCGTCACCCCCGCGATGGCACAAAAAGATATCCAGAGAAAAAACACCCGAAACGCCCGATCTCCCCGAATGCTTTTCGACTTTACCGCCGGAAGAAGATTCAGAGAGCGAAAGAACAGGTAGAGCATCAGATCCGTAAGAACAAAAACAGCCACCATCAGCAGGCCGTAGTACCCATCACCATAAAGCTGTACTGCCAACCCCAGACCAACAGACGAGGCTAGCAGCCCCCAAAGAAGGCGCTCGGTGCTTGCTGAACTCAAGGCGCGGAAGGCCGATATAAAAGCAAGAGCCAGTAAACCAAGCGCAATTAGAAACTTCATCGCCTCACCTCATAGGTGCGGATTCTGGCCACGTCCTTGTCCGGCCGCTCTGTTGGAGGGCGCAACACCATCACAAGATCTTCTGTTCTCTCGGAAACCAGCTCGAAGTCTTTGGAATAGAAAAGGCTGGTTTCCGGGCACACTTCGATGCAGGCATTGCAGGAGAAACATTTCCCCAGATGAATACGAAATTCCTGCACGTGAATCGATCCGTCCAAGCGGCTTTCCGCTTGGAAGTCGAGGGCCCTGACCGGGCAGGCCGGTATGCAGGCTCCGCAGCCATTGCACTTATTCAAGTCATTGCGCACATATCCGCGATAGGTGGAAAACATGTCGAGGGGGGCCTTCCCGGAGATTGCGTCCGGGTACTTTTCTACCATGCTCTTGTATCGTTGTTCGCCCCGGCGCAGATATCTCAGGTTCAGGCTGAGGCCGTCACGCAAGGCTTTCAGCACTTGAATCAGCCTCATCCCCAAACCCCCACCCATACAGCCTCCATCAGGAAGCCCATAAGACAAAGACGAAACAACCAGCGTGCCGTGAGCTCGGTAGCATCCGCCGATCTAGTGCGGGGGAAGCTCACCTGGATTAACGTGAACACAAACAAAGCGGCAAGAGCCTTCAGCGGAAAAACTGCCTTGGCCAAAATCGTTCCCGCCCCGCCAAGGAAAATATAAACCCAGAAGCAAAGGAGGCAGAACACCCACATTTTGTTTACAAAGAAAATGAGGTACTGCATGGACCGATGCAGGCTCAGCTCAACATTGCTTTCAATCGGGCTCTCGGCAGCAAAGAGAAAAATAGAGGCGAAGGCCACCAGGCCACAGAGAAAAAGCCCGGGACTGGCGAACAAGGCGTGGTACGGAAACTGAGCCTGAAAATCCGAAATAGAACCCAGATTCGAAGCGCCCACCCTGAGGGCCACGGCCAAGACTGCCAAATAAAGAACAGCAGCCCCCATAATTCTCAGCATAAGGTGCTTGCGCCATTCATAACGCTCTTTGCTGTCGTGGGTAGCGTGCATAAACAATGCTTCAATTCCTGCAGCCACCAAAGGAAGCAGGAGCAAAAGCGGCAACTCGGCCGCGCCCTGTTCGGCAGGGATCAACGGTGAAAGCAGCGCCAACAGAAATATCGCTGGAAGAATCAACCAGCCAGCCACGGCAAAACGAAAGCGCCGCGGAACCACCCCCAAAACATCGCTCCCCTTGGCGCGAACCTTTCGGAAGTCCGTCCACACCTGGCGGTAATCCGTGCGCCCCCCGCGGCCAGGACCATCACGGTGCTGAGTGCGCGCATAAACAAAGCGCTCGAAGAACAGCAGAAAGAACGTGCCAAAAAAGAGCGCAAGGAGCACCACGGACGACACCAGACTCACCAGAAGAAGATCGATAGCCGTCATTTGTCGATCTCCGAGAATGAGATATCGAGGGAGTGAATGGCAAGAAAGGCATCTTCCACCTGTGTGCCATGAAGCAAACGGGGAAGTAATCTAACTGCCATGGCAGAGGGCCCAAAAAATCTTACATTAGCTGGGGTATTTCCCCCTCCCGCCTCCGCCAGCACAGTAATGGCACCGCGAGGCCCCTCCACTGACGCCGCCGCCTTGCCCGGAGCTGGGCTTACCTCCATTCCCACTCGGATCCTGTGGTTACCTGCGGGAATCTTTTGAAAGGCAGACTCAATCAACTTGGCACTTTGAAGAATCTCGGAGGCGCGGATTCGGCAACGAACGCTTACGTCCCCCAGAGCTGCTCCAAAATTCATCGGCGCCAATTGATGCGACCGATAGGCGCCGTAGGGGCGCTCCGTTCTCTCGTCCTTTCCCGCCAGACCGGATGCTCTGGCGTTGGGCCCAGACAAACCCAAGATCTCGGCCTCTTTTTTTTCAATGGAAGCCAAGCTGCGGGTTCTCTCCAAGAAAAACGGATGCGACAGCAACAACTGATCCAGCTCAGGCAGAAAATCCCGAAGTGCTGAGATTGCTTTTTCAATACGGAAAAACCAGCCATCCGTGGCGTCGCTGGCTACGCCACCCAGGCTGATCGCACCAAAGCCAAGCCTGGATCCACAATACATTTCGAGAATATCGGAAAACCGCTCCCGCTCCCGGAGGCAATGATTCATCAAAGGGAGCTGCCCCACCACACGCGAGAGATTCACGTAAAACTGCAGGTGGCTACTGATACGATTCAGCTCAAGCAGAATCAATCGTATGTGCTGAGCCCTTTCGGGAATCTCCAACTCCAGCATTTCCTCAAAAGCTGAAGCGAGCGCGCAGTTATATGCGGGTGCCGCAAGGTAGTCTATCCTGTCGGCATAGTTCAACGCCTGCGCCAAAGGAAGGCGAACAGAGTTGGATTCGATATCCCTTCGCCCATATCCCACGACCATTTTCGCACAAGCCACCAGGCCGCCGTCTTCTTCTATCTGTAGGGCGAAGGCTCCGAGGCCGAGTGTTCCCGCCAGATGAGCGGAGGAGTAATCTAGCTTGGTCGCCATTCCACGCCCCCCCTCTGCCTTGCCAAACCCTCTCCTTCAACGGAAACAGCCTCGAAGCGTTCCAGCTCCCCCTCCCACCAATCCGCGTATTCCCAAATCTCGCTCAGCGCCGGCATCTTTTCTCCAAGCTCGGCACTCAGGATCACCATTCGGCCGCCCTGACCCGCACTCAGCAACAAGCGAAGCTCCCGCTTTTTATCGCGTGAAACCGTAACACCATGCAGTTGGGGCCTGGAATCTGGGGTCATTTTTTTCCAATGCTCTTCCAGGCGACTGAATACGCTTCTATTCACGGAAACTTCGGGCGTCCGGCCCCGTACGAGCGGAGGAATGGGGCAACAATCGCCGAGTATATCCAAAAGCTGATCTCGAAAATCGCTCACCGTTCCCGCCTTGCGATCTTGTCTTGAAGCCTAAGCAGGGCATGAATCAGGGATTCCGGCCTGGGCGGGCAGCCTGGCACAAAGAGATCCACCGGCACGTAGGCATCAAGGCCCTTTAATTGGGATTCTCCCTCGATGCCAAACATTCCTCCCGTACTAGCGCAACTTCCCACAGCCACCACAAATCTAGGCTCACGCATTTCCCGGTGAATCCGGCGCAATTCCTCCACCACTCCGGAAGTAACGGGGCCAGACACGAAAAGCACATCTGCGTTCCGATGGTCTTCCACCACCTGGCATCCAAGGCGCTCCCAATCAAAACGCGGTCCAGCGGCCGCTTCCACCTCAAGGCCACAACACGACAAACTCACGTGGTAAATCCACAATGAGTCGGCCAACGAACCCTTTCGCTCGCGCACCTCGCTATATCTGTCCTCGATTCCAATCACCTGTTAGTTATCCTCATCTGGCCAGCTGGTTCCATCGATCCACTTGAGATAACCCTTGCGCCCGCCATACCAAAGCAGGGCCAAAAACACCGCGGGAAACACCATCACCTTGGCCACCAGAGTCCAGCGATCTGCGACTGAAACCGCTTCCATAATTTTTTCGCGGTAGCTCAGCCACAATGGAAGTGAGAGCCCCAGGC
>CAZTCD010000027.1:0-35263 GCA_964612065.1 uncultured Bdellovibrionales bacterium
GAGGCCCGGGAATTCTACCGCAAAAGATTCGAGCTCCTTCTGGTAGATGAGTTTCAGGACACCAACTCCGTGCAGCGCACGATCTTCGAGCGCATCGCAAGGCCGGATTGGAGCAATGTATTCGTGGTGGGGGACGCAAAGCAGAGCATCTATCGTTTCCGCGCCGCCGATGTGTCCATCTTTCAGGAACTGAGAAAAGCTGCCGGCCATAAGGGCCAGCTGGTTACCCTTGGGCGCAACTATCGCTCGAGCCCTGTGATCGTGGAATGCGCCAACCGCATTACGAAGGCGATTCTCCCGGCTCCCGGGGATGAGGCTCCGAGCTTCGAGGCCTTCGATGCGCAATCGATTCCTGGTCTCAAAACGGAGGGCCGGGTAGCGCTCGTGGAATACGGAGATCCGGAAGAGGATCTGAACGCAAACGAGAGGCGGAAAACGGAGGCCAGAGGCGTGGCGGCCCTGGTGAAAGAGATCCGCGAAAGAAGCCCGGGGAAGAGCATCGCGATTCTGCTCCGGAAGGTGAATGGAAACGAAGCCTATATGCAGGCGCTCACCGATGCCGGCATCAGTTATCGGGTGGGATCGAGCAAGGGCTTCTATGGCCAGAGCGTGGTGATGGATTCCATCGCTCTTCTCCGCGTGCTCTTTGGTGCCAAGAACGATATCGCCCTCCTGGCGTTGATGCGGTCGCCCTGGGGCAGGCTTTCTCCCGATCAGATCCTGGAAGTGCAGAGGCGCGGCCAGAAGCGCGATCCTCTATGGGATAAGCTGGCAGAAAGCGAAATGCCCCAGCTCTTTTTCTGGAAGAAAAAATCCACGCATTCCTCCCTGGCCGCGATCCTCGAGGAGGCGCATCGCTTTTATCCGATGGGCCGCCGCGAAAGCCTGCAGGCGCAGAAGCTGGTGGAGCTCGTGGAAAGGCTGGAATCGGAGGCCCGAACCCGGGCAGAGATTCTGGAGTTGCTGTCGGCCTGGGCCGGATGGGATAGCGAGGACGATGCCAGCGACGATGGCGTGATGCCGGAGCCGGCGGGAGAAGGCGGCGTGCAGCTGATGACGGTGCATGCCTCGAAGGGCCTAGAGTTCGACGTTACCATCCTCGCCGATCTTTGCGCGCCCCTGAACAAGGATCAAAGTTCCCTTCGCATCGTGAGAGGGGAGGGGATATCCCTCAAGGTCAATGACGAAGAAGGGGCTGGCTATAAGGAAGCTTACCAGCTGAACAGGGAGCGGGAGCTGGCCGAGCTGAAACGCCTTTTCTACGTGGCCTCCACCCGGGCCAAATCTGAGCAGTATTTTTTCCTGCCCCGCTGGCAGAAAGCCGAGGCCGATCAGAAGAAGTGGAACCACTGCGCGCACTTCCTGCTCGCGGCGGATCTGAGTGGATTGGCGGAGAAGGTGGACGGGGATGAGCTGATTGCCCGAAAGCTCTCTTCCCTCGGCCCTGCTGCCGAAGGCGAAAGCAAAGAAGCGTGGCCCTTGCCGCCCTCCTACAAGCGCTTCCGCCAATCGAGCATCACGGAGCTCGCGGCCTTTCAGTTCTGCCCGGAATTTCACCGTCGCAAATTCGTGCAAGGCTGGGACGATCGCATCGTGGAGCTTTGGCCGAGGCCCAAGGGCTCTTTCCGCAAATTCCAGGCGAAGGGACCGAAAGACCCTCAGGCCGAAAGCGTGGCCAAGCTGCTGAAGGCCCTCAAGATCGAAAGAAAAGAGAGAGGGATCGCTCTCCATCGCGTGCTCGAGAGGGTGAAAGAAGCGCAGGCGGGGCTGGAGCTCGCCTTTGTCTGGCTGAGGGAGGCTTATGAGGCGCAAGGCGTGCCGCCCGACCACGAGCGATTGGGCGAGCTGATCGACCTCGATCTTGCGCTCCTTCGAAACTTCCTGGGCTCATCGCTGGGCCGTGAGGTTTTCGACGGAGAATCGGAAGCGTTTCCCGAGATCACTTTCCGTTGGAGGGTGGGTGGCGTGACCTTACACGGCGCCATGGATCGATTGCTTCGCAAGCCCGATGGGCGCTGGATGGTAGTGGACTACAAAAGCTCGGTGCACGAGGAGAGCTTCGATCGCTACCGCTTCCAGGTGGCGAGCTATATGGCGGCGGTGCGGGCTTCGGAAGGATTGGAGTCGGCCGTGGAGGGCTACCTGATCGATCTGTACTCCTCCACTTCCCATCCCGTGCTGAGCTTGCACGATAACGCAATGCATCAAATCGAGAAGGAGCTGAAAAGCACTGCGGAAAACTACACGGCCACCGGTAATAAAAATCGTTTAGAGGAACAAAACTTATCCGGTGGCGAGCATTGTTTTTCCTGCCCCTATTCCTTGCACTGTGAAATTGGAAAGAAAGTTGTGCTACCATTTTCTTAGGGAAGTCCGTGCCTTCGGCGGATTTTCATTGCTGTAGCTAACCACCATGGATGGGGGAGTGATATGTTGCCTCGGAATTTTTTCGCGCGTGCTTTCGCGTTTAGTGCCGCCCTCTCGGCATTGATTTCCATTAGCGCTTCCGCACCGGCCTTCGCTGCTCCGGATGATCCGGTGATTGATTCAGAGCGAGACGAGTACGATTTCTCCTGGCTGGATCCTGACAAAAAAATATACGTGGTGCAAAACCGCAAATACAACAAAGCCCAACGGTTTGAAATCTCCACGGGATACGGAGTGGGGATGGGCGAAACCTACCGCACGCAACGCCAGTGGAATTACCGCGGCACCTTCTTCTTCAGCGAGCACTGGGCCGTGAGCATGTTCGGCTTCAGCAATTTCAATTCCGAAAACGACACCATGGCTCAGCTCAAGAACGTGGCGTCGCGGGTGCCCGCCGTGCGCGACACCAACCGCTACTTCGGCGGCTCCCTGGTCTGGTTGCCGTTCTACGGAAAGATTAATCTCTTCAACCAGATTTTCTACATCGACTGGAACTTTCAGATTGGCGTGGGTTCGGCGCAAACCGAGATCGATGTGAACACCCGGGTGGGTAGCGATCCCGTTATCGAAGAAGACAGCTTCGGCGCTTTCCACTGGGGATCGGGCTGGAAGTTCTTCATCACCCGAAACTGGGCCGCACACCTCGATTTTCTCGCCACCTATTACAAGGCACCGAACGCGCTTTATGGCACGGTGGCGGGTTCCGAGGATCAAACTTACGACAACTACTATCTAACCCTCGGGTTGGGTTACACGTTCTAAGAGCGGCCACGGAGGGTCATTTAGATGTGTTGGAAAAAAATCTTACTGCTTACCGGCCCACTGCTCATCGGCTGCTTGGCCGCTCCTGCTTTCGCCGCGGATTATTCTCCTGAAGCCTATATGCAGGAAGGATTGCGTTTCGAGCGCCGCGCCCAGTACTACCAGGCTTCCCGCTATTACTTCCAGGCTCTCCAGAGGGCCGGTAATGAACGCCAGAAGGCGCTCGCTTATGCCTATATCTCCAATGCCCTGGTAGCTCAGCGCCTTCCCCAGAGCGCCACCTATTTCTTCCTCAAAGCTCTCGGCACCGGCGATGATCAGGTGATCCGCATCGCCCTTCGCGGCACCCGCTATCTGGTGGACGCCGCCGGCACGGAGATCTTCAAGAAGTATGTGCTGAAATATACGAAGGAAGACCAGTATCCGCGCGAGCAGCGCGATTATTTCCTTTACTTCATCGCGCAGGATCATCTCTATCACCATCGCCCGCACGACGTGCTCAGAGCGGTGAACGATATGAGCCCGGATTTCCTCCGTTACCCTTCGGCTCTTTTCCTCCGGGGAACGGCTCACCTGATCATCGGAAACGTGGAGCAGGGAATCAGCGATTTCAAGAATTGCGAACGGTATGCGGATCGAAAGCGCTATTCCCGCGGCCAGAGCCCGCAGGAAACCAACGAGCTCAAGAACCGCTGCGCGGCCGCCGTGGCTCGCGGCTACTACCAGGGCAAAAACTATGTGGAGGCCGAGCGCTGGTACGACGAAGTGCAGATCCAGAGCATGGTGTGGCCGCAGATCCAGTATGAGCGCGCTTGGAGCTCGATTGCCCGCGGCGATTACAACCGCGCCCTTGGCCGCCTCGTAACCTATAAAGCTCCCGGCCTCACCTGGTTCTACGATTCCGAGGTAGAGATGCTTCGTGCTGTTTCCTACCTCCAGCTTTGCATCTATGAGGATGTGGAGCGGGAATCCAAAGAGTTCATGGAGAAGTACACCAAGGTGGGGCAGGAAATGAAGGCCCTCCTTGACGGCAGCGCGGAAGGCTCCACCCGCAGCCTCGTGCGCCTTTTCCAGAAAGGCATCTTCGCGATGAACAACAAGATCCATTCTGAAAACCAGATGGATCAGGTGATGAACCGCTTCGTGCGCTCTCCCTTCTTCGTGAACATCGCCCGCACTGGCGACAGGGTGCGGAAAGAGATGAACTACCTGAACACCCTCGGAGATGCGGGCCGCAGAGGCCTGGGCGGTATGCTCCGGGAAGTGCTCGTTTGGCGCTGGCAAACCGCGCAGGAAGTGGGAGGCCAGTTCGTGCGTGAGAGGCTGGCCACGGAGTACAAAAACCTCCTCGCCAACGTGAGCACCATCGATATCGTGAAGCTCGAGATGCTTCGCAGGTCGCGTGCTCAGGTGGAGAAGCTCGGCGATGCTCTCAACGCGGGCGAGGACATCTGGGGCCACAAAAAGCGCGGCTCCCTAGGCCGCCCCGGCTACCGCGACAACCAATTCTTCTGGACCTTCAATGGGGAGTTCTGGGCTGACGAGCTGGGCGACTATGTATTCGCCCTGAGACCTGAGTGTTATTGAGATGAAGTTATCGCATGTATTATTATTGGTCACCCTCTACACCACCACCGGCCTGGTAGGGCCGGCTTTCGCGCTCACCCAGGCGGATCTCCGCTCTTCGATGACGCCCAAAGAGAAGCGGATCGATGATCTCCGGGAGCAGGAAATCAAGCAACTCGAGCTCCTCATTTCCCGCTCTCAGGACAGGGAGCATCAGCCTGACCATATGCTTCGCCTCGCCGAGGTTTATACCGAGAAGTACAAGCTCTACTTTTTCAAGGAAAACGAGGATTGGTCGAAACGGATGGACGAGTACCTCGCTCTCACCCCCGCGCAGGCGAAATACCGCAAAAAGCCCGTGATCGATGATAAAAGCTCCCGCACATGGCTGATCAAGGCCGTGAACGTGCTGAAGAAGATCCCGGTGCAGAAGATCCAGTACTCCCGTCTCGACGAGGTTTACTACTTCCTCGCTTTCAACCAGTGGGAGCTGGGGCAGAAGAACGAGGCCGTGAAGAGCTTCGAGAAGATCATCAGCAAGCACTCGGATTCGAAGTTCGTGCCGGAAGCCAATCGCTACATCGCGGATTACGCGTTTTCCGCCCGTGATTTCCAGAAGGCCCGCCGCTACTACGAAAAATCCGCTAAATCCGGGGATAGTCCCACTCGCCCGCGCGTGCTTTACGGCCTCGCCTGGAGCCAGTTCAAGCTGCAGAACTACCGTGCCGCCGTTTCCGCTATGAGGGAAGCGATTCAGCTGGGCCGCGCCGCCACGAGCGATGCAGCCCGCCAGGGCCTTGCCTTGCAGCGGGATGCCGCGGAGTCCCTCGCCCTCTTTTATTCCGAGGGTGGAAAGGTGGAAGAGGCCGGAGAATTTTTCACGGAACTTTTCGGGGAAACCGAAGGCCCGATCGTGATGCGGAAACTCTCCGAGTTTTACCAGCGCCAGGGAAAGTATGCCAAAGCGCTGGCCGTGAACAAGCAGCTTCTCTCGCTCGGGGGCGAAGCCGCCAAGCAGGGCGAGGAACAGCGGTTTGAGATCATGGTGGCTTCGCTCAACATGGCCGCCAAGAAAGGCGATGCCACCCGCCGGGCCGCTCTTCTCAAAGCGATGACCGCCGAGTTCGTGACCAACTCCAAGAATCCCGATGAGGACAAGGTGGAGATCCTGTCCACCCAGGTGCGCAAAGCCGCCACCCTCGCCCACCGGGACGGAAATAAAAGCAACCGCCCGCGCCCCACGCATGAACGCGCCGCCGATCTCTACCGCTTATACCTCCAGGCCTATGGCCCTCGCCTCAAGAGCGAAGACGCCGCCGAGATTCACTGGTATCTCGCCGATGTCCTGAATCAGCTCGGCCGGCAGAAAGAGGCCGTGGCGGAATATCGTTTCATCATCGATCAGAGCGGCAGCGACAAAGCCTACGCCAAGTACCAGAAGGACGCCGCGGCGGCCATGGTTTACTCGATGAACAACTACTTCAAAGCCAAGGGCGACAGCAAAAAGCTGCCGAAGGCTGAAGCCGATCAGGTGATCGCCGCCATCGATTCCTACGTGAAGAGCTACCCCGACGACAAGCAGGTAACCGAATACCTCGCCCGCGCGGCCGGCATTCTGGTCACCAGCGGCCGCATGGACGAAGCCCGGCCCCGCCTGCACGAGATCATCGAAAAGCACCCCCGCTCGAAAGAAGCCTGGGATGCCGCCGGTACCCTGATCAAGGATGCGGAAGCGCGCAAGGACGCTCAGGGCGCCCAGGTGCTCGCCGAGAACTTCCTCGGCAACGAAGCTTTGCTGGAGCGGGATAAGAAAGGGGATTTCCGAAAATCCCTTCAGAGCGTGGTGGATCGCGCCTCCTTCCGCCGCACCGAAGCCCTGCAGAAGAACGATCCTTCTCTCGCGGCGCAGAAGTTCGAGGAAACCGCAGCCAAGGCTCGCGATCCGGAAGTGAAGAACAAAGCGCTCCACAATGCCGCCGTAAACTACGGGCGTGCCGGAGATACAGACAACGAGCTCCGGGTTTACGAAACCATCCTGAAATCGCATCCTGGAAATTCCCAGGCCGAGGCCGCC
This sequence comes from uncultured Bdellovibrionales bacterium, assembly GCA_964612065.1. Lineage (GTDB taxonomy): Bacteria > Bdellovibrionota > UBA1018 > CAIPTA01 > CAIPTA01 > JAKFYM01. The sequence goes on from CAZTCD010000027.1 coordinate 6,830, forward strand.
TTCCTCTCTCTGGCCAACGAGCATTTCCTCTCGGGGCGCTATGCAGAGGCCGCCGCGGTGTATGAGCGTTTCTACCGTGCCTATAAAGCGAAACTTTCTTCCCTGAAAGCAGCTTCCCAGAAAGACGCGCTTGAGAGCCTTCGCTCGGCCGCTCTCCTCCGCCGGGCGATGAAGCAGGGCGAGAAGGCCAGCGAGGATTTCCGCGATCTGGTGGATGCCGCCAATAAGGGAATCGGCTCGGCGAGAGAGGCCGCGGGAGAGTTTCTTTTCGACGTGGCCAAGCGCCTTCGTGACGAAGGAAACGGCCCCGAGGCTATCCGCTCTTTCCAGAAATACAATACCGCTTTCCCCACCGGCCCCCATGCTGTTTCGGCCACTCTTGAAACTGCGATCCTTTACCAGAGCCTGAAGGAAGAAGAGAAAGCGCAGAGCTATTTCCGGGCCACGATCTCCAAGGCCAAGAAGAAAGGCTCCAAGGCGAGCCACGAAGAGCTGGGAGCCGCCGCCCACGCACGACTCGAACTGCTCGGGCCGCTCGAAGAGGCTTTCGAGAAAGCCCCTCTTCGCCTGCCCGAAGCCCAGCTGAAGAAAGACATCAACGCCAAGCTGCAGGCGCTCGAGCGCCTCGGCAAAGGGTATATCGAAGTGATGGACTTCAAAGACGGCCAATGGGGCGTGGAAGCCTACCGCCGGATGGCGCTCTCTTATCGCTCCTTCGGCAGGAAGCTCGAGAACGCTCCCGTACCTGAAAACTATACGCCAGAGGTGAAAGCGCAGTTCAAGGCCCAGCTCAAGAACATCGCGGGCCCAGTGTATATGAAGGTAGTTGAGTTCCTCGATTTCGCTCTCTCCACAGGAGAGAAAATTCAGGTAGTGGGCCCCACGATGGCGAGGGTTTATGTGCTCGCCGCCCTGAATTCCGCCAAGCCGGATCGCCTGCCGCTGCTGCAGTTCCCGGATTTCTCCCGTCCCCAGGAGTGGCTGATGGGTGACATCTCCGGCAGCGAGGAGAACCTCGAGAAGCACAGGGCCTCCCTGCGCAAGAACGCTTCGGATCTCAATGCCTGGAACTCCATCGGCAACTATCACCTTATGAAGGGAGAGGACGGCCTCGCCGAGATCTTCTACCTGCATGCCGTGAGCAAGAACCAGAAATACGTGCCGGCTCTCAACAACCTCGCTTATCTGCGCGGCAGGGCTGGTGACGTGCAGAGGGCGATGCTCGGCTTCAAGCAGGCGCTCTCCTATGACGAGTTCGCCCTGGTGGCCAAGAAGAACTCCGCCCGCCTGCAGATGGGAGCGGGCCTCTGGAGGCATGCCGCCCAGAACTTCCGGCAGCTGGAGGTGCGGGCGCCGAAAGACAAAGAGATCAAAAGGGGAGTGGCGCTCGCGGCTCTGGCCATGGGCAAAGCAGCACAGGCTGAGGCTTCGGGAGCTCTCGGCGAGCTCGACGGGGAGAACGCCGATTTCGCCAACGCCATCCTGGCTTTGGCCAAGGGCAATCGCGACAAGGCCGCCTCGATCTTTTCCGACCTGGCCGACAAGAACGAGTTCGCCAAGCTGATCATAGATACCTGGAGCGCGAGGGAGTGATTATGATGGAAAGAGTTCTTTTTATCCTGCTCATAGCGATGGCCCTGGCGGCGCCTCCTGCGCTGGCCGCCGAAGACGACGATTCCATTTCCGTGAACGACGGCAAAAGCTCGCCGGATCTCGGCGGCAAGGCCAAGATCATTTATCGCAAGCGCACCGCCGTGAGCTTCGATGATGCCGTGGTGGAAGGATCCGCCAACAATCCCGAGGGTGTTTACGTGGTAACCCCGCCGGATCGCCAGCACGGATCGCTGCTGAAGTTGCGCCCGAATTTTCATCGCGAGCTGATGCGCGATGCGCTCCTATTGAAGTGAGAGGAACCTAAGAGATGCAAGACAAACCCCTAGTGCCAGGAGCTTCCCCCGAGCTGCCCGCCCGGCCCGACACCCAATGGGTGATGGTTTTCAATCTGATCCTCCGGCACGGCAAGGAAGAAACGAAGAAAACCTACAAGGTGAACAAGAAACGCCTGGTGATCGGATCGGCTCTCTCTTCCGATATCCGCGTCCAGCAGAACGCCATCTCCAACGTGCACGCTGTGGTGGAGATCGACGATAACGGCAAGGCCACCATTTTCGATATGGCCTCGGAAACGGGCGTTTTCCTCAACGACAAGAAGATCGTGAGTGAGGAGCTCAAAGACGGCGACGAGCTCAAAATCGGTTTCGCTACTCTCACGTTCAAGAAAGTGGCGGTAACCGAGGCGGCCAAGGCAGTGCCTCCGGAAGCGGTTCGCAGCACCGGCACGGGCCGCAAGCTGTTCTACGACACCAAGGAGGATTTCCGCCCGCTCATCCTCGAGGACGAGCGCAACGTGATCCAGATCTTCGACTATCCGGATCCAGGCGAAACCTGCCTGCAGGTGGTGATGTACTGGGGCGACGTGATCCTCGATGTGGCTCACATCGTGGGCACCGAGAGCGTTACGATCGGCGAGAGCTCGAAGAGCACGTTCCTTGTGCCCGGCATGCATACCGATTACGAGCTGGCCTCGGCCCAGGGCGCGCTCACCACGCTGCAGTTCTCGGGTGAGATGAACGGGGTGGTGAGAAGCGCCAACCGGATCCAGAAGCTCTCGGAGCTCAACGGCAGCCGTTTCGAGCTGAAACGCGAGGATCTGGCCAAGATCCAGTTCCGCGAATTCACCTTTTACTTCTCTTACTCCCCGGTGCCTCCGCATCTGCGCCGGCAGCGGGTGCTGGAGCGGGATCCGCTCTATATGCAGATCTGGTTCTCTTCGGTGGGGCTCACGGCGGCCTTCCTGGTGCTGCTCGCCTCGCTCACGCCGGAGAAGCCGCTTGAGCCGGAAGAGGTGCCTCCGCCGCTCGTGGTGAAGATCTTCCAGCCGATTCCGCCTCCTCCACCGCCTCCGGTGAAGAAGGAGCCTGTGCCCAAGCCGGTGGAGCCGAAGAAGGTGGCAGTGAAGCCACCGCCTCCGCCCAAGAAACCGCCACCTCCTCGGAAGGTGGTGGTAAAACCTCCGCCGGCTCCGAAAAAGATCGCGCCCGCGAAAACCAAACCCTCGCCTAAGCCCGTAGTGCAGGTGCGAGGCAGCCGCCCGCAGCCCTCGGGCGGAAACCAGGGGGAGGGAGCGAAAGCCGCTGGCACCGAAGGCCGCAAGGGTGCACCGAACGCGAAAAAGGCCACGATCGCGCAGAACGCGTCCCGCGGGAATCCCAACGCCAAAACTCCCACCAAGAGCCAGGTGCAGGGCCCGGGCAACGTGGAAGCGATGTTTTCCGATCTCGGCGGAAATATCTCGAAATCCATGGCAGCCGGCGCGGCCGGTGCCAGGGCGGCTGGATCGAATCTCGGATTTGGCAATACCACCACCGAAGGGGTGGGCGGCCTAGGCCAGTTGGGTGATGGCAAGGGCGGAGGCGGCACTTCCCGGAACAGCCAGGGCCTGAGCAATAAGGGCTTCGGCGACGGAAAGGTGGGCAAAGGCCTCGGAGCGATCGGCTCCGGCGGCAACCTCTCCGGCTCCGGCGTGGGCCGGCCCAGCATCGAAGTGGGCAACGCCTCCGAAACCATCGTGATGGGTGGCCTCGATAAGAGCGTGATCGATGAGTACATCCGCCGGCACCTGCGGCAGATCCGGGGCTGCTATGAAAAGCAGCTCAACTCGAATCCGAAGCTGGCCGGGCGCATCGCCACCCGCTTCGTGATCACGGGTTCGGGCCGGGTTTCCCAGGCCGGGGTAACGAGCTCCTCGATGGGCAATCCCACGGTGGAAGGATGCGTTCTCGGCATCCTGAAGCGGATCGAGTTCCCCGAACCGCTCGGCGGCGGTATCGTGGAAGTGGACTACCCGTTCAGCTTCATGCCCTCGGTTGGCGGCTGAGGCCGCGCGAGCGGGAATTAGAAAATGAAACGGCTCGAGCTTGAGATCCTCTATTGGGCAAGCCGGGCCGTTCTTCTTTTCATCCTTTCGGCCTATATCTCCGATGTAGGCCTTTACCAGGAATACGCCCAGAACCTTCTCGTGCGCGGCCAATGGCCCTACCGGAATTTCGATTTCGAATACCCTCCACTCGCTTATCCCTTGATGCTGCTGCCGGGCTGGATCACGAAGCTGCTGGGGTTGAGCGGCTCCGCTGCGTATAGAATGGTCTTCGGTCTTCTCCTGATTCCTTTCGACCGCTTCCTCTTTCGCTCCTTTCTTCTCCGGCCTCCTTTTCCGCGCGCGGCTTTCTCCTATGTGTTGCTCTCCTCGGGCATGGGTCTGCTGCTCTTCGATCGTTTCGATCTCACGGTGGGCTTTGCACTCGCCTTTCCTTTCCTGGCCGGCCGGGAGCCGGGTTGGCTTCGCCTGGCTCTGAGTTTCGGTCTCGGAGGGGCGCTGAAGCTCGTGCCCATAAGCCTCGGGCCGTTGCCGGCGTTGCAGTGGAAGGGCTGGAAAACATCCGCCACCTGGGCAGCTTTCCTGAAATACAGCCTGATTCTGGCGCTCCCGATCGCCCTCAGCTGCGGGCTCGCTGCCTGGCTGGGGAATGGGAAGATCTCCTTTCTATCCCATCACACCGGCCGGGGCGTTCAGGTGGAAAGCCTGATGGGCAGCCTCGTGATCGCGGCCCAGGCTTTCTTCGGCTGGGCAAACGCAAGCATTGTCACGAACTTCGGAGGGCAGCATCTGGGAGCGGGGCCGGGAGTGGTAGTGGCCAGCCGGGTACTTTTCTACGGCGCTTTGCTGTTCACCTATGGAGTCCTGCTGTTTGAGCGCAGGCGCTACAGCCTTCTTTCCGGCGGCTGGCTCGTGATTTCAGGCTTTGTCACCTTCGGCTACGTGCTTTCTCCCCAGTTTATGCTTTGGCTGATTCCCATGGGCATTCTCGTGGCTGGGGATCTGAAGGACGGTAGGAAGCGAGCGGTGTGGATGACCCTGTTTTCCGTGGTCGTGGTGCTCACGGGCGCCCATTTCCGCTACTACTGGGACTACATAAATATGAATCATTTGTCCGTGACCGTAGTGGCCGGCAGGAATCTCTGCCTGGTAGGCCTTTGGATCGCCAGCTGGGTATGGCTGAAACGCCCTGAAATCACATAAACTGGCCCCTTTGTGTGTTGATGAGGCTGCTTTAGGAGGCATTTGTATGCTCCTCGAGCAGCTTAATTTTTCAGGAATTGGTTATGGTAGTCGGCGTAGATGTAGAGGTGAGCTCTGAGCCGGTCGGCTCTTTTTGTGGTCACCCAGGTTTTTCTGACCAACCTGCTTACATTTGCCCGAAACATCGCGCAGGTGTGGTTTAGGGAGAAGAGTGGATCGAATTTTCCCTTCTTGATCTCGCCCTGGCCGATTGAGGCTGGCCTTCTTCCCAGGTACTGAGCGTGCCGTGCCTGAGGAAAATATTTCGCCACATCAGGCGCGTAGTGAGGGTTCAGATCCGATTTGATCAAAGCTTGCTTATGCACAATCGGCTGCAGCTTGCGAAAGAGCTCGGCCCTCGCAATAGATCTCCCATCGAAGCGAAATCCATACTTTTTCCTCGATCGATCCGCGAGCAATCCCTTGGCCGGCATAGAGGAAACTTCGATTCCGAGGATTCTTCTTGTTCTCTTTTGCACAGCCAGCGTGATGGACAGGGGTTTGCACTTGGTGTGCTCAAAAGTCTCCATGTCGTCAAATTCCAGCACACGTACCTTGGCACGTTTGTAGTTTTCCATGCGCAGATTAATTTCGGATTCGAAGCCCAGCGTCATAAGCTTGCGCTCCACAGTCTTGCGATTGAGCTTAAAGGTTCGAGCGGCACGGCGGATCGTGCCGGCACTCGCAAAATGAAGCCTCAGCTGCTCATTTTTGAGGCGCTTCTTGTGCCGAAACCATCGAGAAAAGGTGGCTTTTGAGCAAGTTCTTCGGCAGAGGCGGCAGATGAAGCGCTGAACCCACCTCGAATCACCGGTACGATAATAAAACCCGAAGCGGACAAAAGTTAACCTCTCCGGGGATCTGTCTATGCAATATGGGCAGTTGGACGGCATGAGCGGCCGTAAATCGCAATCCTTAGGCCAGCTTACCTATCCCAAACCCTCACTCATCAACACACATGGGGGCCGGTTTAAGCCGGATACAGGTTTCAGAGTCGGTCGTCGGGTACCGATAAGCAAATCGAAGAGGTGCCCAGTGGTGTTCATTGCTTTTTTTTGGACCGTCCTTTTTTCTTTTTCCTCCGCGCAGGCAGAGGAGAGCTCCTGCGTGCACGATCCGGCCGAGGCCGCCGGGAAAGTTTGTGAGCTTTATTCCCGCTACGGCGACACCAGGAACTCACCCTTCGCCTCGGAGGCACGCGCCTGCGATTCCTACTACCGGAGCGCATTCCGGGCTTTCAACACCCTATGCGAATACCAGAAGGGCGCCGCCCATGCCTGGGCCGGGATCGAAAGCACCCGGAAGAAGCTGGATGAGGCCGCCGATAGTGACCGCAGCTCTTTCGAGCAGGCTTTGGCGAGCCAGGAGGCGGAGGCCGCTGCCCAGTTTGCCAAAAACCGGGATGAGCTCGCCGCCGCCGTAGGTTTCATGGAGCGGGCCTATGGGGCCTACAGCAAGGCGCTCTGGGTATCTACTGATTATATTTACTCCCAGTGGACCCGAGAGCTCTATTGCAAAGGGGGCTATCGCTCGGAGGTTCCGGGTTTCTGGCTCGACGCGATCAACCGTGCCATGAGCCGGCAGCTGAAGAACGACCATCCCAAGATGACCGTGGCCTTGATGGAAGCCATCCGCCTGTCCGGTGAGGGGGCCAAGGGCCCGGAAGGGGCGGCGGAGGCCGCCAAGCAGGCATCAAAAGGGCTCGACCTGAACCTGGCGGGGCCCGATATGGCGGAGTCTGAGGAGGGGGTGGACCGGAAGCATGGGCATGAAGAGGGGCAACACGGCGAAAACCAACACGGCGAAAACCAACACGGGGAAAGCCACGGGCCTCACTTCCATAAGTCGAAGAAAGAAGCGGCGATCCGCACGGCGCAGGAGCTGGTGTCGGAGAAGGCCATCCACAAGATCCATCACTTTCTTCCGCTTCCCGGCTGGCTCCGGCACGCGATGAACGTGGGCAGCGGAGTGGCGTTTTACTCCTGGAGAGACGGTTTCGACGCCGGCACGGTGATCTCCGCCTCCTTTTCCGTATTCGGCATTCCCGCCGGGGTAGCTGCCACCGTGGTGGAGGTGGCCATCCGCAACGATCTGGCCCGCCGGAACTATTTCCGCGCTTGGGTTTGGCCTCACTTGAAAGAGCATCCAGGCCTCACTTCCCGGCAGGTTGCTAATGATTTCTGCCACGAGCTCGAGAAGGTGGAAGAACGCCATAAGGCGAAGGCAAACGAGGAAAAAGCGGTGGAAGAGAAGCGGCAGGAGAAGCGGCGGGAGGCTAATGCGGCCCGTCTTAAGGCGGAGTTCGAGTGCCGGGAAAAAATCCTGGAAGCGCAGAAAAAGGTGCACCAGGCCCGCAGCGAAGAGCGTGCCGCCGCGATCCGGGAGTATCGCCGGAGTTTTTCCGGCGGGCGCTGCCTCTGATCGCCGCTGGGCAAAAAGCCCGCCAAGCCGGCGTAAGAAGGTGCTTTTCAGCCCAGGGGAATCTTGTTAGATTTCCGGCTATGAACGCAGAGATGACCTACCAGGAAGCCCATGAACTCGTAAAATCCGGCCGCGCCGTTCTCGTGGACGTGCGGGAGCAGGAGGAGCTCGCGGAATCTGGCACGGCCGAGGGAGCTCTCTGGATGCCTTGCTCGGAAATGGGCGACGATTCGGAGCTATGGTTGTCGTTCAAGGCCAAGCTTCCCAAGGATAAGCCTGTGATCCTGTTCTGCCGCTCCGGAAACCGCTCCGGCCGCGTGGCGGAATTCCTCGCCTGCGATGGATTTCAAGCCGTGAACCTCGGTGGATTCGCCGCCTGGAAGAGCGCCGGCCTTCCTGTAACGCCTTTTAAAGCCTAGCGTTTCCGCACGTTTCAGTTGGCTTTTTCCTATTCGTGCCTCGCATATTTCGGGCGCCTTCATCCAAAAAGAACGGATAAGAATACCAAATAGATCTTAGGTAGCGGCCTCTCTGTGTTTGGGCAGGTTCGCTTCCCGTTGTGAGTTCAAATTTCTGGATTTTTGGAATCCACTCCTTCAATCTCTAGGAAAGGTTGGTTTTCTTTTTCAACGACCAGCGGTCGTAGAGCCTTTGCTCCCCAAAAAATCTCTAGAGCTAAAATCCTCGTCAGAAAAAATTCCCTTTCTCCTATGAGAATCGTTTCGAACGCATTTTGTTTCTGCTAGATTGCAGTCGAACCCAGGCAATTCATCCATCACCCGCGCACCAATATTTTTTTGAGGAGAAACCATGACGTATTCCAGCCCCGACGTTGTTTCCCGTTTTAAGGCTATCGAAGCCGCCACCGCCCGCCATCCCCGCAAATTCGATCTTCCGAAAGACGATCTCGGCCGTAGCCTGGCCGTGAGCGATTTCTTCGGGCAGTACACCTTCGGCGTGAAGGAAATCAAAGGCGCTATCCCGAAAGCGGATTACGAGCGCTTCGTGGAGCTCACCCATTCCGGCCAAACCCTCGAGAAGGATCTCGCCGACAAAATCGCCAAAGCTGTGCGCAACTGGGCCCTCGAAATGGGAATCACCCATTTCTGCCACTGGTTCCAGCCCATGACCGGCCTCACCGCCGAGAAGCATGATGCCTTCATCTCTTTCTCCGACGACGGCGCACCGATCGAGAACATCTCCGGTTCCCAGCTGATCCAGAGTGAGCCCGATGCCTCCTCCTTTCCTTCGGGCGGTATGCGTTCCACTTTCGAAGCCCGCGGCTATACGGCCTGGGATCCCACCTCTCCCATGTTCATGATGACCACCGTGAACGGGCGCACCCTCTGCATCCCTTCGGTTTTCGTGAGCTATACTGGCCACGCCCTCGACGAGAAAACCCCACTTCTCCGCTCCGTGGAGGCTCTCTCCACCAGCACCCTGAAGCTTCTCCACGCGCTAGGCGATACCAATATCAAGCGCGTAACCGCCACCCTCGGTGCCGAGCAGGAATACTTCCTCATCGATCGCGCTTACCACGCGCTTCGCCCCGATCTTGTGCACACCGGCCGCACCCTGATCGGCAACCGTCCTCCCAAAGGGCAGGAGCTCGAAGACCATTACTTCGGCTCGATCCCTTCCCGGGTGCAGGCTTTCATGCAGGAAGTGGAATATGAGTTGTATCGCCTCGGTGTGCCGGCCAAAACCCGCCACAACGAAGTGGCTCCGGCCCAGTTCGAGATCGCTCCGATCTTCGAAGACGCCAACGTGTCCGTAGATCACAACCATCTCACCATGGAAGTGCTGCGGAAGGTGGCTGAGCGCCATAACTTCACCTGCCTCCTTCACGAGAAGCCTTTCGCCGGCATCAACGGCTCGGGCAAGCACAACAACTGGTCGATGGCCACCGACACGGGAGTGAACCTCCTCGATCCTGGCACCTCGCCTCACCAGAACCTGCGCTTCCTCACCGTGCTCGCCGCGATCCTCAAGGGCGTGCACAAGCACAACGCGCTCCTGCGGGCCTCGATCGCCAGCACCGGCAATGATCACCGCCTCGGCGCCAACGAAGCACCTCCTGCCATCATGAGCGTGTTCCTCGGCGACCAGCTCTCCATGATCTGCAACAAGATCAAGAGCGGCGAAGCGATCGAGAATCCTGAGCGCGCCATGATCAGCCTCGGCGTGAGCAAGATCCCTGCCGTGGCTCGCGACAATACCGACCGCAACCGCACATCGCCTTTCGCCTTCACCGGCAATAAGTTCGAGTTCCGCGCGGTAGGCTCTACTGCTTCTTGTTCGATGCCCATGGCGGTGCTCAACAGCGCCGTGGCTCAGGCTATGGGCGAGATGGCGAAGCAGCTCACTGAGCGCACCAAGAACGGCGGCGATCGCGATAAGGCGATCCTGGAGCTCGTGCGCGAAACGATCGTGGCCTCCGAAGCTATCCGCTTCGAGGGCAACGGCTATAGCGCCGAGTGGGTAACCGAGGCAGAGCGCCGCGGCCTGGCCCATCTCCGCAATACTCCGGAAGCCCTCGCGGCCTTTACCTATCCGGCCACCAAGCAGCTCTTTACGGAAACCGGCGTTCTCTCCGAGGCCGAGCTCCAGAGCCGTCACCACGTGAACGTGGAGCGATACCTCAAGAAGATCGATATCGAGATCGAAACGATGCGTCTTCTCGTGGATTCCTACGTGGCTCCCGCGGCTACCGGCTACCTTGCCGATATGGCGAAAACCGCCGCTAACCTGGCGAAGATCACGGGTGTGGAAAAGGCTCCGATCGAAAGCTCGGTGAAGAAAGTGGCCGATCTCCTGAAGGAGCTTAGCGATAAGCGCACCTCTATGGAGAACGCTTTCCAGGCCGCTTCGTCTCTCGGCGAGGAAGCTCGGGCCAAGTCCATGGCGGATAAGGTTCTTCCTGCGATGGATATGCTCCGCGATGTATGCGATCGCATCGAGACCACGGTGGGCAACGCCTACTGGCCGCTGCCCAAGTACCGCGAAATGCTCTTCTGCTATTAAGCGCGGGCTGTGAAGTAAAGCAAAAGAGCCTCTTCGACTCCGAAGAGGCTCTTTTATTCTCGGCAGATCCCGATTTATTTTCTATCCAGGATCACTGCCGGGAAGTTTGATGTCCGCCCCATGCGGGCACGGTAACCGGCGCTCTTCTTTTCCGCCCACCAGGATTTCGTGGCTGCCGCGATTCCCGCGGCCTTGGGGTCGAAGCTGGAGTTGATTTCTATCGATCTGCCGCCTTTTTGTTTGAAGGTGCGCGGCTGGTACTCGTCGCTTTGCCGGAATTCCGCGCTTAGGGAGGAGTGATTCAGTCGGTAGAGGGTTTTGAGAATCAGGAGCAGCATCTCCGGATCCTGCTGGCGAACGGAGAATCCGCCGCCGTCGGTGTCTACCCATTCCTTTCGCAGAAGGTTGGCCAAGGAGATTCGGTTTCTCTCATTCCCTTCGTCCCATTCAGGCACGGAGAACACTTTGGTGTCTTCCGGGGCATCGATGCCGTATCCGAACAGGTAAAGCGGGGCTCTCAGCTCGCGCCAGAGGTGGGGCCAGAACAGGTGTTTGCCCCAGAGGCCGCTCTTTTCCAGGATGGAAACGCCGAAGCTGCCGCAGCCGCCTCCCTGGTATTGGGTGGGATCGAGATTGGGTCCGAAATTTTCATAGGGGCGGGAGGGGTGGTTCAGAAACGAATGCACGAATCCCATGGCGTTCGAGCACACTTCATCGCTCACTTCGATCGCCACATTGTGCAGGACCTTGGCGGAGTCGAATTCCTGGTCGAGCAGTTTCGGGGTTTGCAGGTGGCCGTCGGTGAAATGGGAGAAGAAGGCTGTCATCCCGAAGCCTTTGGTGAGCATTTTGAAAAACTGCTTTTCCGTTTCTCCGGTGAGCCCGGTGGTACCCTCCACCATGCGTCCGTCGCGGTGGCAGCGCCAGCTCGTGAATACGTGGCCGATGGCGATCCGGGGATTCATCAGCTTGAGAATACCGCGGGCGATGATCCCTTTCCTGAGGTGTTCGGTGGAGCGAAGGTCGTATACCGGGTCGGGTTCCACGATATGGATCACCATATAGCTTCGGTTCGGCCGGAGGGAGGCGCGGAGGGGGCTGAGGTTCGGGCTCCAGCCGGAATTGATTTCCTGCCAGTAGTTTTCCTGGCCGCGGTTCAGGATGGTGGCGTCGTAGATGCGCTCGTACTCATCCCGTCTTTCTCTTGCGGCTCCCGCGTTCGCGTTGCCCGCTGAACCCGCCAGGGCGATCAGGGAGAGGGCGAGAAAGGAGGTGGCCCGGAGGGCGTGGTTGAATCCAGAGGGTCCCCGAAATCCGGAAAAACTCGCAAAAGGCATAGAGTCTCCTGTTGTTAGCTAAAAATAGCTATTCGATGGGGTACCCTTGGTTACCTCCGCTCGGGAGGGAGGTCAAAGCAATATATGACATTGCGCATCATTGCGAAAAATCAAATTTTGCCCATTTAAATTCGATTTGAATTAAAAAAATTGATTTCAAAATTAATAAAATGAATTATATCTCTACTCATGACACGCGATTGGCAAGAACTTACCAAACTCACCCAGGGTGCCCGCCTCACCATCAAAGAGGTGCAGCTTCCTGACGTGGGCATCACCATCCGGGGGGATTTCGATCTTCCCCGCCTGGCCGAACTTAGCCTGGAAGACCAGGTATTCGTGCAGGCCTTTCTCCGCTCCCAAGGCTCGATCAAGGAGATGGAGCAGGTGTTTGGCGTCAGCTATCCCACCATCAAGAGCCGGCTGGCGAGGATCAACGAAAGGCTGGGCTTTGTGGACACCAATCCCCCAGAGAGCCGGCAGCAGGTGCTGGAGAAGCTGGAGCGGGGCGAGATCAGCGCGGCCGAGGCCGTGGAAAGGCTCAAAAAATGATTCCGCCCAGCCTGATGTATCTGCGTATAGGCGGATTCGGTGTCTGGCTTCCGCTCTTCTTGCTGTGGCCGCTGGGGCTATTGCTTTTGCCCTTCGTGCTGCTGCTGGCTTTGTTCGCGGGAAAGCCCCTTCGTCTTCCACTCGAATTCTACCGGCTGTGCTGCGGGTTCCGGGGCACGGATATCCTGGTGGAGCAGCCCGGCCAGCGAGTGGCAATTAAGATTGTTTAAATAAACCATGTTGAAATCAGGAGAGTGAAAGATGGACGAAAAGAAAAAAATACTGGAAATGTTGTCGGCGGGGAAAATTACTGTGGCCGAAGCCGAGCAGCTGCTCGCAACCGTGGGCCAAGGTGAAGGGAATCCGAAGGCCGATGCACCTGCCGGCGTAGAAAGAAAAAACCCGAAATACCTCCGTATCGAAGTAAGGAGCCAGGGTGAGAACGGTCCTGAGACGGTGAACGTGCGAGTGCCGTTCAATCTGCTTCGCGCTGGAGTACGGCTGGCGCAGCTGATGCCCGCAAATGTGCGCGGCCAGGTGCAGGAAGGCCTTGAAAGCAGCGGCCTGAACCTGGATCTTTCCAAAGTGAAACCGGAAGATCTGGATCAGATCGTGGATCAGCTGGCGGACTTCCAGGTGGACGTGGATGGAAAGGACAAGGTGCGCATCTTCGCGGAATAGAGCTGGCTGCTTTTTTGCAGATTTTTTGCAGAGAAGATGCCGTGGAACGGTTTGGGAATGCTGGGGAGGTTCGAAAAATGAAGTCCTGTTTCAGTGCTGTTGTTTTCGCCGCTTTTGTTTTCTTGGCTCCGAGCGCAGGTGCCGCCGAGGAGAAGCTGCCGCTGGAAAAAATCCGCCTTCCGAAAGGATTTCAGATCTCTGTATACGCGAAGGTGCCCGGTGCCCGCTCGCTGGCGATAGGCGATGATGGCACCCTCTATGTGGGCTCCGGCGGCGCAAGTGGAAGCCAAAGCAAGGTGTATGCGGTTCGTGATCTGGATGGCGATGGATCAGGGGAATCGGTAAGTGTGGTTGCTTCGGGCTTGAATCGCCCGAACGGCGTGGCCTTTCGCGAGGGCGATCTCTATGTGGCGGAGATCTCGCGCATTCTCCGCTTCAAGGACATCAAGAAGCGGAAAGGAAAGAAAGCCGAGTTCTCCGTTTTCCACGAGGGCTTTCCCTCCGACAGGCATCACGGCTGGAAGTATATCCGCTTTGCCCCTGACGGTTCGCTCCTCGTGCCCGTGGGTGCTCCTTGCAATGTGTGCCTGAAAGAGCCCGACTATGCCGCGCTCTTCAAGCTTTCTCCTGACGGAAAAAAGAAAACACTGATCGCGCAGGGGATTCGAAACACCGTGGGATTCGATTTTCAGCCCGGCAGCGGAGATCTTTTTTTCACTGATAACGGCCGCGACCAACTGGGCGACGATCTTCCCCCGGACGAACTGAATCGTTTGGCCCGAAAAGAATGGGAAAGCCCCGCGAAGCCTGTTCCTCATTTCGGATATCCCTACTGCCACGGGAAAAAGATCAAAGATCCCGAGTTCGGGGAAAGGCGCGGCTGCTCTGTGCTTCGTTCTCCGGTGCTCGAGCTCGGACCCCATGTGGCCGGGCTCGGCCTGCGCTTCTATACGGGTTCGAGTTTCCCGGAGGAATACAGAAAGCAGATTTTCATAGCGGAACATGGGTCCTGGAACCGAAGCAAGCCTTTGGGTTACAGGATCACGCTCGCACGTAGCGAGAGCGGCGGCGGATGGAAATACGAAACCTTCGCCTCAGGCTGGCTGAACGAGGACGAGTCCCGCTGGGGCCGGCCGGTGGATATCGAAGTGGCTGGTGATGGATCCCTGTTCGTGAGCGACGACTACGCGGACGTGATTTACCGGATCAGGTACAAGAAGCCTTGAGGCGGGTGCCTTCCTCGGCTCAGATTGTCTCGTCAGGCAGCTCGTCTTCGCCTTTCAGCTGGTCATCGGAGGCGCCGTATTCATGCGGCTTGATATCGTACTTTCTGATCTTTCGCAGAAGGGTGTTCTTGGGAATGTTCGCGTGGGCCACCGTTTGGTTGATGCGGCCGCCGAAGCGCCGTAGGGCGTTGATGATGAACTGTCGCTCGAAATCTTCCTTTTCCTTGTGGAAGTCCACGCCGGCGGCCGAAACCTGGGCCGCTCCGGTGGCGGAAAACGAGCCTTCCTCCGCAATGCGCGTTTCGTTCTCATCGAGAGGCATCTGCATCGCCTCTTCAGGCGAAATTCCGCTGATCTGCTCCGGCAGGGAGCGAAGGGTGATCTGTTCGCTCAGCTCCATCACGAAGGCGCGTTCGATCGAATTCTCGAGCTCTCGTATATTGCCCGGCCAGGAATAGCGGCGCAGCTTTTCCAGCGCCTCTCCCGTGATGCCTTTGATGTCGCGATCGTGGAGGCGATTGAACTTCTGGATAAAGGTGTTCACCAGAAGGGGGATGTCGTCCTGGCGCTCACGAAGAGAGGGCAGGAAGATGGGCATCACGTTCAGGCGGTAGAAAAGATCCTGGCGGAACTTTCCTTCCTTGATCATCTTGTCGAGATCGCGGTTGGTGGCGGCTATGATACGCACATCGCATTTGATCTCACGGTTGGAGCCCACCGGAGTGAAGCTTCGCTCCTGGAGCACGCGAAGCAGTTTCACCTGCATCTGGGGCGGAAGCTCTCCTACCTCGTCGAGGAAGAGGGTGCCGCCCTCGGCGAACTGAAACTTCCCGATGTGCCGGGTGTTGGCTCCCGTAAAAGCGCCTTTCTCATGGCCGAAGAGCTCGCTCTCCATGAGATTCTCGGGAATGGCGCCGCAGTTCACGGCCACGAATTTCTTTTCTTTCCTGGGGCCATATAGATGGATGGCGGAGGCCACCAGCTCTTTGCCGGTTCCATTTTCCCCGCGGATAAGAACGGAGGTGGACACGTTTGCCAGCCGCTGGATCAGAGCGAACACGCTCTTCATCTGGCGCGAATGGCCCACGAAGTCCTGGCCGTTCTCCAGCTTTAGGGTGGGGGAGGAAAGCGCCACATCCCGCACCTTCTGGTGGGTTTCCGAGGCTTTCTCCACGAGTGCGCGGAGATGAACTTCCTTCACGGGCTTTTCGATATAGTTGAAGGCGCCGATGCGGAGGGCTTCCACGGCATCGGTCACGTTTCCATGCGCGGTGATCATCAGCACGAGCACCGAAGGATCTTCCTCCTTGATGGCCCGGAGCGCCTCGAGCCCGGATTTTTTGGGCATGTTCACGTCGAGGATCGCGATCGCGAAATCGTCTTCCTGCATTTTGCGAAGAGCTTCTTCTCCATCCACGGCCAGCGCAGTTTCGAAGCCCATATGTTCGAGCGTGGCGCTGATGGATTCGCGGAGTTCTTTCTCATCGTCGGCAATGAGAACTTTCAGCTTTTTCGATAGGGCAGTCATCAGGCAGGGGAACCTTATTCAACCTTGTTCTTGTTGGGGTGAGGCCGTTATTTGAAAGGGCCTTTTATAACAACGGCTTAGCTCTAAGTCAAAGTTAAAATAGACGTAAATTGTCGGGTTAAGTGCGCGGGATCATTGCATAAAACTTGTTTATTCGTCTCTCGGGAAGAGGCTTTAGGTGATGAATGATAACTTACAAAATATGCATTTTAGGAATTTAAGGGCTGGGCGTATACCCGCTCCACTCAATCGACACCCCCTATTCGACCGGAGACCTGAAATGAAAACCACTTTGATAGCCATCCTCGCCCTGCTCTCTTCCTTCTCCTCTTCCTTCTCCTTCGCCTCGGAGCAGTACTTCTGCCGAGGAAACTACGAAACCGAATATAGCCGCACCTTTTTCGCCAAGCTCACCTCGCACGAGAAAATCCTTGAGGGCCAGAAGATGGAGATGCTGGTGCAGATCCGCGACCGGGGCGAAGTGATCTTTGACGGTGTCGTAGACGTGAGCAACGAAGACGTGCAAGTTTTCTTCCGGAGCCGGGCGGGCCAACCCAAGCTTCGCGGCGTTCTTTATCTCGACGAGCTCGACCAAACCTCGGTCAACGTGGCCGGCGACCAGATGAGCTTCGACTGCGGGCAGGGCCAGCTGAACTGAGCAAGGCCGGGCTGAGCAAGGCCGGGCGGAAGCTCAATCACGAATTCACGGGCAGGTGGAACCAGAAACGGGTTCCCTTGCCCGGTTCGCTTTCCACCTGAATTTTCCCGCCATGCAGTTCGATAAAATACTTGGCGAGGTAGAGGCCCAGCCCCGTGCCCTTCACTCTCTCGCTCGTGCCTTTCTCGGCGCGTGAAAACTTCTTGAACAAGAGCTCCATCTGTCCCGGCTCGATTCCCACGCCATTGTCGGCCACGGATACTTCCACGTAGTCGCCCTGGTCGCTGGAGCTGATTTTCACTCTGGTGCCTGGATTGTTGTATTTGATGGCGTTGTCCACCAGGTTGTTCAGCACCTGGCGGATCAGGGTGTCGTCGAACTCCAGGGGAAACATGGGTTCGAGGTCGTGCTCCACAGTGATGCCCCGGTCGGCAGCGAGAGGGGCGAGGCGCGCGCTCACCTCTTCAATGATCACGTTCAGGTCGTGGTTCTTCTTGTTCAGCTTCATCTCCTGGCTTTCGATTCTCTGGAAGTTCAGGATCGACAGGATGTATTGGCTGAGCTCATCGTTGGAGCGCTGGATGGCGGAGAGAATTTCCCGCTGGTCGCCGGAGAGGCCGTGCGCTTCGCGATGGAGGCGTTCGGTAAGTGCCTGCACTTTGGCGATCGGGGTTTTCAGATCGTGGCTCATGAGGGAAAGGAAGTTGCTTTTCAGTTCGTCGAGCTCGCGCAGGTACTGCGTTTTCTTCTCCGCCTGCCAGCGTTTCGATTCCTGCTGGGCATATCTCATCATCAGGAAAGCGATAAAGGAGGCACCCGAAGCCACAAGAAACGGGACCATGGGCAGATCCAGGCGGAGGAAGCGCATGAAGAGGAGCGATAAGGCGGTTTCCGCGAAAATCAGGCCCAGGAAATACTGGGTTTGTTCCCGTCCTCCCGTGGTGAGCATAACGATTCCGATGAGCAGGCAATGAGCGAAGAGGAAGGGCAGAAGCCATGCCACGCTCACCGGAATATAGGGTTTTTCGCTCTGGGCGGTGAGGAGAATATTGGCGAGCACCTCGCCCCGGCTCATATATCCCACCGGCGTGCGATAGAGGCTGGATCCGCCCGCGAGGCTTCCGGGAGGGGAAAGAATCACGAAACGATCCTTGAGGGATCCGCAGCGAGAGCTCTCGGGAGGAGCCTTCATCAGATCGCCCACCGTGCAGGTGGGAATGAAGCCGGGAGGCCCGGCGTAACGGATCAGGAAGGGCTCGGTAAGGGGCAGTTTTCTCGTGAGGCTGTCCCCTCCTTCCAGCAGGGCGCGAAAGGGGAGCGAGATGTGGTTTTTGTAGATCAGGTGGGCCCGTCTCACCACTCCGTCGCCATCAGGCAGCAGGTTGGAATAGCCGAAGTTTTCCGTGCCGGTGAGCTCGGAGGACGGTTTGAGAAGTTTTTGGTCCAGGTCGAACTGTGAAGCCCAGAGCACTTCGGGCTTCCGGGCCAGGCGGTGAAGATCGGATTTGTTCTGCAGCAGAACCAGGTTGTCGCCGTAGAAAAAGGAGATCAGGAGCTTGCGCGGGATCTCGGCCAGGATCTTTCTGAGCAGGTTTTCAAACACCTGATCGTCCCAGAAGAACTGGGTGCGCAGGTCTTCGAATTTCTCGCGCAGGGGGCCCAGCTCCTCGGCGGGCGCGGCGTCTCCTTCGGAATAGGTGCGGCGAAGCTGGTCGAAATCATCCTTGGAGAGCTCCAGCACGGCCACCTGCTGAGGCCTTTTCAGCTGGGTGCGGCTCAGCACTTTCAGTTTCAGATCGTAAACCTGGCTTTCCAGATCCGGGAATGGAATCAGCGCCAGCATGGTGCAGGCGAGGGAGCGCAGGATCACCTTTCGAGAAAGCATTCCCTATGTTATCTCCGCCCTATGAAGGTTTACAAGGGAGCGGCCCAGTACCGCGAAGCCCGAGACGGTCAAGGCCTTGGCCAAGACCTTGGCCAAAGCAAGAACGCGCCGGCCCGGGAAGCCAGCGTGGTAACCATAGGCAATTTCGATGGCGTGCACCTCGGGCACCAGCGATTGCTTCGCGCGATTCGCACCCATGCCGATAAGATCGGCGGGAAAGCCCTCGCTTTCACCTTCCATCCGCACCCCCATTTCGTGCTTCGCCCGGAAGCCGCGCCTAATCTGATCAATACCTATGAAGAGAAGCTCGAGCTTCTTCTTGAGAACGGCGCCGATGTGGTGATCGAGGAACCTTTCAGCCGGGAGTTCAGCAATACTACCGCAGAGGAATTCGTTTCCGATTTGCTGGTGAAGAAGCTTGGCGCGAAAGTTCTTTATCTCGGCTACGATTTCGCTTTTGGCAAAGGGCGGGCCGGATCCCTCGATACGGTACGAGGGCTGGCGGAGAAAATCGGCCTGGAGCTTCACGTGGAAGAGCCGCTGCAGGTGAACGGGCGCACGGTTTCCTCCTCCTTGATCCGCAACCTTCTCGATGAGGGCGATATCGCGTTTGCCAACCAGTGCCTCGGCCGCCCGTTTTTTCTGCGTGGCCTGGTGTGGAGAGGCGAAGGCCGCGGCCGCACGATCGGTTTCCCCACGGCCAATATCCAAACCGTGGATCGCAAATATCCCCGCACCGGCGTTTACGCTACCCGCACTCGCTGGAGAGGGATGTGGCACGAGAGTGTATCCAATATCGGATATAATCCCACCTTCAAGGGCGATGGAACGGATCTGCCGCTGAAGATCGAAACCCATCTGCTGGATTTCAGCTCCGATATGTACGGCGACGAGATCCAGGTGGATTTCCACGCCTTCCTGCGGCCGGAGAAGAAGTTTCCATCGGTGGATGCGCTGCTGGCGCAGATCCGTGCGGATGTGGGCCAAACCCGCGAGCTGTTTCGCGGCTGAGATCAGATGAAGTCAGAGGCCTGTCTAGGGGTGTGCTAAGTTAAGGGGTTGGGGCCGGGGGGCTCAGAGGCTTAGAACGCGTAAGCCGCTTGGGTGAGCATCAAGGGAGCTTCGAGCTCTTCCGAATCCTGAGGCACATAGATGCTGTAGGCGCCGGGCTGCTCGAGAAGTTCCTGCACGAGGCGGGTTTGCAGTTCGTGGCCTGCGCGGTGGAGCTCGATCTCGGCCAGAATGGGGTAGCCGATGAGCGAGAAGTCGCCGATAGCGTCGAGAATCTTGTGACGCACGAATTCGTTTCCGAAGCGGAGGCCGTCAGGGTTGAGGGCTTTCACGTCGTCGAGAACCACGGCGTTCTGGAGAGAGCCACCGAGGGCGAGGCCCATGGCCTGCATGCGCTCCACGTCTTTCAGGAAGCCGAAGGTGCGGCAGGGGGCGATGTCTTTGAGGAAATCCGTGCCGGCATTGTACTCAAAGCTCTGCTGGCCGATCACGGGATGAGGAAAATCGATCGTGTACTTGATCTTGAATTCGCGGGAGGGCTTCAGCACGGCCCACTTATCGCCTGACCGGATCTCGATGGGCTTGTGAGCTACGAGGAAGCGGCGGGCGGAGCGCTGGGTTTTCACGCCAGCTTTGCGGATCAATTGGGCGAAAGGAGCGGCGGAGCCGTCGAGGATGGGAACCTCTTCTCCGCTCACGGAGCAAAGCACGTTATCCACTCCCATGGCCCAGAGGGCGCTCATGAGGTGCTCTACGGTGGAAATTTTCACATCGCCGGCGGAAAGAGTGGTGGCGAGGGTGGTGGAGTGCACGTTGCGCACGCTGGCCTGAATCTCTACCGGATTCTCCAGATCGCAGCGCTGGAAGCGAATGCCCGTATTGGCGCGCGCGGGATGGAGCGTAAGAGTTACTCTTTTGCCGGAATGGAGGCCGATCCCACTTACGGAAACGGCTTGCTTCAGGGTCTTTTGATTCTTCATAACCTATCTAAGCTAGCGCAATGGTTGTGCCATAATAGTTGACATAGCTCCCTGATCATTACAATCAGAAAATGCCAATAAATTTAGATTCTTAGGTTTAAGGTTCTTTTGGTGCCGTGTGGTAAACGGAAAAGGGGACGTGTTCTGTTGGATATAGTTGGCAACACTGACTGTGTTGTTTTGGATACAGAAGGCTCGGGATTGGCGCAGGGGCTTGAACGCTATTTCGAGCGTTTTCGTGTCGCCTTATTTCGCTTAGAGCTTAGAAACGTCCGGAGGCTTCCACCACCAGAGCATCACCTTCGATGGCTAGCTGCACCCTTTTTCGAGCCGCTTGATTGCTGAGGCTTTCGGCTAAGCCAAGGCTGAGCTTGAGGCCGTTCATTTCAAACTGCAGTCCTTTCGAACGCACCCGGCAGGCCGGGAAAGGAAGAACCGCAAAACCTCTTCCTTTCTCACCCGTGAGGCTCAACGTTTGGTTCTTCACAAAGCGAATGCATTCGTTGCCTTCATAAAGGCGCAGGTCGCGCTTCGGAGAATGGTAACGGCGGAGGAAGGAGAGGGCGGCGAAGGAATGATCGAGCCGGCTGCCGATGGCCTGTGTGATCCAGACACTCTCAAAATCCCGTAGCGCGCACCAGGCCACAGCCTTTTCGAGATCGGTATGATCCTGGTCGGGGGTATGCAGAAGCTCCACGCCCTTTTTCTGAAAGTAGCGCAGGGTGGAGGGGGATACGCCGTCGAAGTCTCCGGCGAGCAGGTTCGGCAGCCAGCCTTCCTTTCGCACTCTTTCCGCAGCGCCATCGAGCACTATGGTGAATCGCCCTTTTCGCAGGCGGTTGCGCAAAGCCGGAGGGCAGGGGTTTCCGGCGGCGAAGATGGTGGCGGCGAGATTCGTGGTGGCAGATGGCATGGATTCAGCTTAGAGGATGCCCGCCGAAGTTCCCACTTCCCTCTCAGAAATCGAGGGACTCGTGAATGTCCACCTGGCTTCGCTCTCCGCTGGCGAGCTTGCGATGCAGGCTTCCTTCCACTTTTCCGTTTCCGGTCCAGCGTTTGTCTTTCCATTCTACCTGAAGGCGGGCTTCGAGCTTGAAGCGATCGGCTTCGCTGGCATTCAGGGCCACGGTGAAATTTTGGTGGTCGCCGGACACTTCTGCGCCGGTGCGGGTTCTGAAGGTGTCGCTTTCAATGTCTACCGTGCATTTCACATAGGCCTGCAGAAGAGAGGCGGATGCTTGCGGTTCACAGTCGCGGAACCGGAGATCGAGGAAACCCAGTTCCGAGGCCCGGTTGGCTTTCTGAAAGGCTCGGAACTTCAGGGCTCCGCCTTTGAGTTTCGCGGCGAGTTCACGGCTTAGTTGCGTTGGCTCCTGAGGGCGGGAAGGGGAGCGCGCACAGGAAGAGGCAAGAACCAGGGCAAAACAAGGGATGAGGCAATGTGTGAAGGTTTTCATAGATTCTATTTCGGAAAACGGGCGCGGGAATAAAGAGCAATCGGAGAATTCTTGAGAGATCAGGGATAAAGAGATCAGGGATAAAAGACGCAGCCATCTTTCGTGACTCTGTAATGACACATTGAGTTGATGGGGCCTCCTGTTGCACGTGCTTCCGTAAGGTCCCCTTCAGATCCTCTTTTATCAGCTGGATCCCGATAAAGGCCGTATCAACTCGCTTTTATGGTCGCACGGGCACTCTCTCCTTGGTAAGCCTCGGTTTCCATCTCTCTAAAAGGAACCCAAATGGCATCCGCACCCCCATCCGCACCGCAAGTAACCAGCGCCTCCGTACTCGACGCCCTCCGGAAAGTGACCGATCCGGGCAGCGGCCGCGATCTTGTGAGTCTCGGCCTCGTGGCCAACGTGCGGGTGCAGCAGGGCAAAGTAAGCTTTGATGTTTATGTTCCCTCGCATGCCGTTTCCCACAAAGACGCTCTCCGCACCGCCTGCGTGAACGCCGTGAAAACGGTGCCCGGCGTGGGCGCCGTGATGCCGAATCTTTTCGAGAAACCCAAACCTCGTGTAGTGCACGGGCAGCAGGCTGTGCCCGGCGTGAACCATGTGATCGTGGTGGGATCCGGAAAAGGCGGCGTGGGCAAGAGCACCTCCACCGTGAACCTCGCGGCTTCCCTCCAGAAGCTCGGCTACAAAGTGGGCCTGCTCGACGCCGATATCTATGGCCCCTCGGTGCCCACCATGCTGGGGAAATACCTTCCTTCCGGCGCTCCCGGCGCCTCCGGCGGCGAAAATCCAGAGCCCAAAATGGAGGGCAACCTCATCCTTCCCTACGATGTAGACGGAATGAAGGTGATCTCTCTCGGCCTCATGATCCCCAAAGATCAGCCCACTGTATGGCGCGCGCCCATGGCCACGAAAATGATCAACCAGTTCCTGCTCGGCGTGAAATGGGGCGAGCTCGATTTCCTCCTGATCGATCTGCCTCCCGGCACGGGCGATATCCAGCTCACGATCTCACAACAGAGCAACCTCACGGGCGCGATCGTGATCACCACGCCCCAGCAGGTGGCCGTGAACATCGCGCGCAAAGGCCTCTTGATGTTCAAGCACGTGGGTGTGCCGATCCTCGGCCTCCTGGAAACCATGAGCGGCTTCGCCTGCTCCTCCTGCGGTTCTGTTTCTTCCATCTTCGGATCGGGCGGCGCCGAGCGCCTTTCGAAAGAGGATAGCGTGCCTCTCCTCGGGCAGATCCCGGTGGATGCCGAGCTCGTGCGCGCCTGCGATGAAGGCGAGCCGATCGTGATGCGCGCGCCTCAATCCGCTTCCGCCAAAGCCTATATGCAGGCTGCAGCCCGCATCGTGGGCACGGTGGAGGCGATGAGCACCAATGCCGGGCAGGAGATCGTGCCCTTGGCGGTGGAGCCGATTCCGGGCCCTGTGGAAGGCGATGCGCACCGCCTCGCTGTGTACTGGAGCGATGGCCAGAAGTTCACCTATGGAGCTCGCGAGCTCCGGGCCGCCTGCCCCTGCGCTGTGTGCGTGGACGAGTTTACCGGCGAGCGCAAGATCACCCTCGATTCCGTGGCCGCCGATGTTTCTCTCGAAAAAGCACTCCCCGTGGGCCGCTACGGCATCAACCTCGTATGGAGCGACAAGCATTCCACCGGCATCTATACCTACCGTTATTTACGGGAGCTCGATGCCGAGCGCACAATGGAGAAGCCCACCCCGCCGCCCACTGCGGCCGCAGGGCCCGAAAAGCGCGTCTAGAGGCTCTAAGTGCTTGATATATAGCTGAAACTGACCATGAAAACGGCCTGTTTGGCCTTCAGTTTCCCCTCTAAAGCTACGATAAAATAGGTATGCGCTTCTCCGGCATCGTAGCGCTTTTCCTCGGCTTTTGGGCCTCGCTGGCCTGGGCTGGAATCTCGCCCGAAGCCATGAGTTCCCGCTGCCAATCCGGCCGCCATGTGGTGCGCACTCCCCGGGATGTTCTGGCCGCCAGGGGGGTACGCCTCGAAAACGCCTGCCCACAGCAAACCCAGCTCGACGAGCATCATGAATGCCAGGACGCCGCTACTGTGCTCCAGAATGTTTATGAGCTTCTCGTGGAAGAGAGGGAAAAAACCTGCCGATCGGCCTTGGAGGCCACACGGCAGGCAGAGCGAAATTGCCGAGGCCAGCAGGCCTGTGTAGCGGCCCAGGCCAAAGCCCTTGCCATTTACGAGGCGGCTCTGTCCTCGGAGCTCGAACTTGTTCGCAGCTATCGGCAGCAAGTGCATGTTTCGGTGAACTATGCCGTGGATCGGATTGCGGGCGAAGGGGCCAAAATGCTCCAAGGAGTGGCGGAAGAGGCCAGGCGCCAGCCCAGATCAAGAGGCCGTTGGGCCACGCGATTCCGGGCTGCCACCAACCAGGAAGTGCATGAAAGAGTTTTCTCTGGAGACGATCCGCAGAAAGCCTCGGCTGTGGTGGAGCGCTTCCGAAAGAGCGAGGAGAAAGAAAGCGACATCAGTGGCATCAAGAGCGAGGTATTGCGCGAACCGCTTCGCATCGCCCTTGTGGGCCGCGAGTGGAACCGGGATCTGGCGAAGTACGAAAAGGAGCTGCAGGGAAGTGCCAAGGCTCTGGGGAACCAGCGCCGCAATCTTGCCGATTCCGGAAAGAAAATGGATTCCCTCAAGCCGCCCAAAGGGCAGGAAGGGAAACCGAGCAGCATCACGCAGGACACCTCCGGCTCCGGCAAAGGGAGCCATCCGTCTGCAGGCGATGGGGCTGGCGAATCGGCAGGAGCGAACACAAGGCCGCGGACCAACCCTTCCGGCGCGGGCCTGAACCGCGACGCCAACAATGCTCTGGGAGCGATGACGGGATTAATAGGGGCTTCCGGGGCGTTGGCGCCGTTGATGGCATCGCAGCAGGGCAGTGGCGCTTTGCCCAACCTGCCTGGAGCGAACGGAGCAGAAGGCAGTGGCATCCTGTCAGGAGAGAGGAAGGACGCCAAGCCAGGGGTGCCGAGTTCTCGTTTGGAGAGCGTGGGGCAGGGTAAGGATAAGGTGGAAGCATCGGCGCTGAAGACGGGCGAAGAGAAAACGGAAAGCCCGCGATTGGGCGCTCGCAATACCGGGGATATCGTATCTGGATCCGGAATTCGGGAAAATGGAAGAACCGGCTCCTCTATTGCTCCCGGTGCCGGAGCGAAATCCGGAGCTCCCGGGCAGCTTTCTGGCGGAGCGCTGGCGGGTGCTGGCGGTGGCACTGGAAGCAGGAATTCTGGCGGGAAAAATGCCGCTTACCCCGGGCGTGATACCGGAGGCGTTGGCGGCGAGAACGGCGCTTATGCGGAGGGAGGCGGAGGATCTGACGTTGATGGCTTCGCTGAGGCAGCGGCTTCTGCTCCCGGGAACAACGAGATCGTGGTGGAGGGCCTGGTGAAGCAGTGGGAAGACTCCCTGGGCCGGGGTGAGGAAGCGAGCGAACAGGCCGCCGACATCGATCCTCCTGGGGCGGATAGCGCGGCTCTCTTTCTACGAGCTCACGATGCCCACATCAGGGCCCTGAAAAAGGGCAATCTGACGCGCGTGGTGACGGCGGATCCATAGAGAGCTTTCCGCGCCTGGCGAAGGCCCAGGCCCAAACCATCGGCACAAGCCATCGGCCCAAACCGCTGATTCCCGGGCTTACCCGGGCCTACTTAACCTAGTCGTTTTCCAGCCCTTCTGCTACACTCCTGGCCCTATGAGTCAGATCGATCTTTCCGATGAAGAGAAAACCCGCCGCGAGAAGCTCAACCTCTACCGCAGCAAAGGAATCAACCCTTATCGTAACGGCTTAAACCCCCAGCAAAACGTGGGCTATATCCGAGCCACCTACGGGGAAAAATCGAAAGAAGAGCTGGAAGCCAGCCGTGTAAGCGTAAGCTACGCAGGCCGAATCATGGCATTTCGGCATTTCGGCAAGGCTGCTTTCGTGCAGCTCAAAGATCGCAGTGGCACGCTCCAGAGCTATGTGGCCATCCAGGATCTGGGCGAGGAAAATTTCGGCGTTTTCAAAACCTACGATGTGGGCGATATCGTCTACGTAGAGGGCCATCTCTTCCGCACGAAAACCAATGAGCTTTCCGTGCATGCCTCGCGCGTGGAGCTGCTCACCAAGGCCTTGAAACCCCTACCCGAAAAGTTCCACGGCCTTACGGATGTAGAGCAGAAATACCGGATGCGGTACGTGGATCTCGTGATGAACGACGACACCCGCAACGTTTTCCTCATGCGCTCCAAAGTAGTGCAGTACATCCGCGACTTCCTCGTTTCCCGCGGTTACTTTGAAGTGGAAACCCCGATGATGCATCCGGTGGCCGGAGGCGCTACGGCTCGTCCATTCACCACGCACCACAACGCGCTTGATATGCCTCTCTACCTGCGGATCGCTCCGGAACTGTACCTGAAGCGCCTGCTGGTGGGCGGGATGGAAAAGGTTTTCGAGATCAACCGGAACTTCCGGAATGAGGGAATTTCGGTTCGGCACAATCCCGAATTCACGATGCTCGAGTTTTACTGGGCCTATGCTACCTATGAGGATCTGATCAGCCTCACGGAAGAGATGCTTTCGGGACTCACCCAGCATCTGCATGGCAAGACCACCATCACTTATCAGGGCACCGAGATCCAGATGGGCGCGCCCTGGAAGCGCTATACGGTGAAGGAAAGCATCCAGGCCCTTAGCGGCCTGCCGGCGGAATTTCTCACCGATCAGGCCCTCGATGATATCGAGATGCTGAAAAAGGCGTGCGTGCAGGCCGGAGACCATCCTTCGAACTGGCTGAAAACCTGGGGGTGGGGCGCTTTTCTGATGCAGCTCTTTGATCTCACGGTGGAGAAGAAGCTGATCCAGCCCACCTTCATCACGCAGTATCCGGCCGAAGTTTCTTTCCTGGCGCGCAAGAACGAAAAGGATCCTCGCGTTACGGATCGCTTCGAATTCTTTATCTGCGGCCGCGAGCACGGAAACGCCTTTTCGGAGCTCAACGATCCGATCGATCAGCGGGAGCGCTTTGAGCTGCAGGCCAAGAACAAGGCTGCGGGCGATCTGGAAGCCTGCGAGGTGGACGAGGATTTCCTTCGTGCGCTGGAGTATGGAATGCCTCCCGCTGCTGGTGAGGGAATTGGAATCGATCGCATCGTAATGCTGATGACCGACCAGGCGAGCATCCGCGACGTGATTCTCTTCCCGCATATGCGGCCTGAAACGAAGTAGGGAAGGGGCAAAATCCCGCGGTCGGCGCGGGTCCTGCAGCGCCGGCTTTTTCTAACGAGTCTCTACCTAGCCTCTATCGAGAATAAGCTAAGGGCGCCCGAAGGTTTTTTCAGCGCGGTGGCGGTTATGGGCGGCGCAGAGGAGACGGAGGTTTGTGAGCTCGTTCTTTCCGCCGAGAGCCAGTGGCTGAATATGATCCACTTGAAGGAGTTCGGTGGTGGAGCAGCGGGCACCGTTTTGCGGATTCATGTAAGTGCAACGTCCTCCGTCACGCTGCCATACAGTATTGCGCAAGCGTGGGGTGAGGGTTTTCCATACGCCTTCGATGACGCACTCCGACCTCCGCGCAGAGGTCGCAGCGCGTTGAATTGGGTTCCACTTTTCGAGGCCGAGATCTACCAGGTCGGCTATCAGGCCTCTATACGTTTTTTTTACGTCCTTATGAGTTCTCAGTGAAAGCAACTGCTGTAGGGCCAGGAATACTGGTCGGTCGAGGCAAAAGGAGATCTGAACCTCCTCCCCACTCAACCATCGAGTCCATTCTCGTTTTTCCTTGGGCGCGAGTTTTGCCAGCTCTCGTTCCACTTCGCGCGTGGTTTTTCCCTCCACGCTGGAGAGCAGCTTACGTTTCCCATCCGAATCGAGAGTTCCGGCGGCTGTTTGCACTTTTGCTGCCGTGCTGATCGAGAGGGCACCGTTTTTTAACTTTTCCTCAGCTTCAGGCAGTTCCCTGATCAGGCGCATGGATTGGATCCGCCGATAGGCCGCACCTTGCGATACTTTGAGTTCTCGCACGGTGAACTCATAAAGGCTGGGGTAGCCCATCTCCAGGAATAGGCTTCGGCGCTCCACCTCGCGCAGGAAGTACAATAGATCGAGTGTGCGTTCGCGCTCATACTGTGCGGCTTTTGCGGCCTGTCGCAGAAGCTCGGGATTGGTCAGGAGGCGGAGTTGGTTCAAGTTCATGGCTGTGGATTGCGTCATCGATGGCATCGGTGTTTGAATTCCTTCCCGAGCTTTAAGCTTCTTGCCTGTTCTCCCCCATGCGACAGCAAATTCCCCGCCTGAAACGATCTCGGCAAGCGGGCGAGTTTCTGCACAATTTCCCTGCATAGGTACGGATTCCCGTCACTTGCTATCAAATTCTTGAACTTTAGGCGCATAGGCGTATCCGCATGCCGCTCCCGATCCGCATGCCGCTCCCGATCCGCATGCCGCTCCCGATCCGCATGCCGCTCCCGA
>CAZTCD010000027.1:35363-40178 GCA_964612065.1 uncultured Bdellovibrionales bacterium
GCGCACCAGCCAGCTCCCAATCCACGCAGCGTCCTGGCGCACCAGCCAGCTCCCAATCCACGCAGCGTCCTGGCGCACCAGCCAGCTCCCAGCCACGCACGCCCCGCCCCCCCACGCCGCCCCCTTTTTCCCTGCCTCTGCCCATGCTACGCTTTCCCCACGAGCAAACCGTGCCCATACCTACTAATCCCTCCAAGCCTACTAATCCCTCCAAATCCCCGAACATCACCAATACGGTCGCTCGCCGCTTTCTCACCGGAAAGAAGAACAATTCCTTTCTCAGCTTCATCGCTCTGGTTTCTCTTTTTGGCGTTTGCCTCGGCGTAGGAGCGCTTACTGTGGTGATGGGGGTGATGGAAGGATTTGAAACCCAGCTGCGTTCCATCATCACCGGCACCCATTCGCATATCGTGGTTTATTCCAGCCGCCAGATGATCCCCAATCAAGTGGAGATGGAAGATCGTATTCGCGCCATCGGCGGTTCGCAGGTGGAAGCTCTCGGTCCCTATATCTTCTCCGAGGTGATGCTGGCGAAAGGGCCGCGGGTGATCGGCTCGATGGTGGAGGGGGTTGAGGCCGAAGGTGCACGCGCTACCACCGAGATCGCGAAACATCTCGTGCAGGGAGAAATGCCAGTTCGAGGCAACACCCAAACCGGCCAACTGCCCACGATCCTGCTCGGTGGCACGGTGGCGGAGAACCTGGGCGCGAAAGTGGGTGATCAGATCAACGTGATCTCGCCCTTCTTTGATAAAGAGAGCCTCCAGCCCCGCTCCCGGCGTTTCCAGGTGGGAGGCATCGTAACCACCGGGATGTACGAATACGACTCCAAATATTCGATCCTGCACGCCGATGAAGCCCGCGATTTTTTCCGGGTGCCCGCTTCGGCCGTGTCGGCGATCAAGATCAAAACGCGGGAGCCCAAAAAGAGCTTCGAGCTCGCGCAGAAAATCCAGAAGGATCTCGGATTTCCTTACCGTGCGCGGGATTGGACCGAGCTCAACCGCAACCTTCTCTATGCGGTGAAGCTGCAGAAAACCGTGATTTTCATCATCCTCACGGCGATCATCCTTGTGGCCGCCTTCAACATCATGAGCACCCTGATGATGTTGATGAGCGAAAAGAAAAAAGAGATGAGCATTCTCAAGGCTATGGGTTTGAGCCCGCGCAAAAGCGCCCAGGTTTTCCTGAAGGTGGGGATGCTGATCGGCCTATCGGGCGCGGTGGCAGGCATTTCTCTCGGCCTCGCCATTTGCGGATTCCTGGAGAAAACCCGCTTCATCAAGCTGCCGAGCGATGTTTACTTTATTTCTTATCTTCCTGTAGACGTGCGTCCCGGCACCTTAGCGTTGATCGGAGCCTGCGCCGTGGTTGTGGCCCTGCTCGCAACCTTGTATCCTTCCTATCGAATCGCCAAGGAGTCGCCCGTGGAGGGTTTGCGTTATGAGTAGGATGGAAAATCCAGAGCAACCGGCCGCACCATCAGCAAAAATCCCCGCGGGGAAGCCAGCAAATGATCCCTCCGCGAAGCCTTCCAGCTCGGTGCTGCTTCAATGCGAGGGCGTGACCAAAACCTATACCAAAGACGGCGCTTCCGTAGAGGTGCTGCGGGGAGTGGATCTCACGGTGCAGGAGGGCGAAACGCTCGCGATCCTCGGCACCTCAGGCGCGGGAAAAAGCACCTTGTTGCACGTGCTGGGCACTCTCGAGCCGCCCACCGCGGGGCAAATCCGTTATTTCGGGCAGGATGTAACCCGTTTTTCCGCTGACAAAACTTCGCGCTTCCGGAACCGCGAAATCGGCTTCGTGTTTCAGTTCCATTATCTGCTGCAGGAGTTCTCCGCACTGGAAAATGTGCTGATGCCCGCCCTCATCGCCGGGGAGAACCGCGAGCGATACGAGGAGCGCGCCCGCAGCCTGCTGGGAGACGTGGGCTTGAGCCACAGGCTCACCCATCGTCCGGCCGAGCTATCGGGCGGCGAGCAGCAGAGGGTAGCCCTTGCCCGCGCTCTCGTGATGCATCCGAGATTGCTTCTCGCCGATGAGCCCACGGGCAACCTTGATTCCGGCAACGCTCATAAGGTGAAGGATCTCTTTCTCGAGCTGAGCCGCAACAGGGGGGTTACGATCGCTCTTGTTACCCACGATGAAGAAATCGCCAAGGGATTTGGGCGCCATCTGGTGATGAAAGATGGAAGGATCGAGAAGGACGTGGCTCAGTGAGTGCCGGTGGGAAGGATACCCCACTTCCTCCGCTAGGCCTGATCGAGGGGTTTTTCGGCCCTCCCTGGGAAGATCAGGAACGCCTGGCCATGGCGCGCTTCCTGCAGCAGAACGGCTTTGATTTTTATTTCTACGCGCCCAAGGCGGATCCGCACCTTAGAAAGAAATGGCGCGAGGCCTGGAGCCCGGAGTATCGGCAGAAGCTTGCCGCTCTTTCCCGGCATTTTCGGTCTCATGGCGTGAAGTTCGGTGTGGGCCTGAGCCCGTTCGAGCTGCATCACCTCAGCCGAAAGGATGCCAGCGCCGCGCTCGCGGAGAAGCTTTCCTTCCTCGAGGAAGCGGGAATCGACTGGCTCGGCCTTTTCTTCGATGATTTCCCCGTGCACGAAGGACTGGCGGAGAAGCAGCTGGAGGCGATCGAGATCGTGCAGCAGCATACCAGAGCCCGGATCATTTTCTGCCCGTCTTTTTACAGCCCGGATCCCATACTGGAGAAGGTTTTTGGCAAAAGGCCGGAGCGGTATTTCGAGGAGATCAAAAACGCTCCCGCCGAGATCGAATTCGCCTGGACAGGCCCGAAGGTGATTTCGGAGGACATTCCTCCCGCCCACCTGAAGGAGGCCGAAGCGCTCCTCGGCCGCAAGCCTTTCCTCTGGGACAATCTTTTCGCCAATGACGGCCCGAGAAACTGCAAATTTCTCAAGATCCGCCCTCCTGTTTCGCGCACGGTGGAAGCGCTCGGCCTTAGCAGCGGCTGGGCCTGGAATCCGATGAACCAGGCCGCGCTCTCTCGCCTGGTGCTTCTGGGCACAAAACTTTCGGTGGTGGACGGCAAAGATCCCGGGCCTGCACTGGAAGAGGCGATTCGATCCTTTTGCCCGGCTGGCCTGGCGGAATTTGTGAGCCGAAACCGCGAGGGGCTGCTTACGCTGGGCCTGGATAAGCTGGAGCCCGCCACCAAAGAGGCTTGGCGCGCAGAGTTGTCCGCCTGGGATCATCCCGTGGCCCGTGAGATCCGCGATTGGCTCGAAGGAAAGTTTGTCGTGGGTGCCGAATGCCTTACGGACTAACCCGCTGGCATTCCGTTGGCCTTTACAAATAAAAAAAATTTATAAAGACAGGTTCCGGTTCCGCGCTTTTGCCCAAAGGCAAGACTGCAAGACTAATAGGTGCGGAGGCAGAGCTTTGGCCATGGTCGTCGGAAGAAGAGAAAGAAAAGGGGCGATTTCCACCAGCTTACTCGGAGCGTTATGGCCTTTCAATTTGACAACGCATGTCGGCCATAGGTAGCTATCCTTGAACGTTTCTCAAAATCGGTTTTCTACTGCGGCTGGCTTCACGCCGCTTTGGCTTCGTTCTCCGCGCTCATGCTCCCGCAGCCTAACCCTGCTAGGCTTTGGTCGCATTCGCTTGTGCGGCCTTGCCAAAGCGCCTGCTCGCTCAGCCTCGCTACGAAACCAATTTTGAGATACGTTCTAATCAGTTCTGATTCTTGGGGAAAACATAAGTGAAGCTGGGCTATCTGGGACGCGCGGGAATGAAGCTGGCAGGGTCTATACTCTTGGCCGCTCTTTTACTCATTTCCTTTTCTTCGGAAGCCGCCCCCACCCGCCGCAAGGCTCGCGCCAATAAACCCGCTCCCACCCGCATCGATGCCAGAGGGGCCCCGATCAGCGGCGGCGAAACCATCGCCAAGATCGATGTGCGCGGCAACCAGAAGATCGATCGGGAAGCGATTCTGGAAAAGATCGGGTCCAAGCCTGGTCAGGTTCTGAGCGAGGAACAGGTTCGCAGCGATATCCTCGCCATCCACAAGCTCGGCTATTTCGATGAAATCAAGGTGGATATCGAAAGCGGTACCCTGATCTATACCGTGAAAGAGCGCCCGGCGATCCACCGGATCATCTTTTTCGGCAACGATCAGATCTCGGCCGACGATCTGAAAAACGTTCTCTCCATCAAGACCTACGATATTTACGATGAAAACCTCGTGAGGGAGAGCGCTCGCAAGCTCCAGAAGCATTACGAGGACAAAGGCTATTACCTCGCCAAGGTGGAGAGCTCGGTTCGCCCTGCCCAGGACAAGACCAAAGACATGGTGGAAGTGCTCTTCCGGGTGCGCGAATACGATAAAGTGCGCATCAAAAAGGTGAGCTTTCTGGGCAATAAAGCCTTCAAAGATGATCAGCTGCGGCGAGTGCTTCGCAATACCCAAGAGGGCGGTTTTTTTTCCTGGGCCACCAATAGCGGAAACTTCAAAGAGCTCGATTTCAAGAACGACATGCAGATGCTGCAGGTGTGGTACCTGAACGAAGGCTACGTTCGCTTCCGTCACGAGCCCCCGATCGTTACCGTGAGTGAAGACAAACGCTGGGTTTTCATCACGATCAAAGTGGAAGAAGGCCCTCTCTATCATATGGGAGAGGTGGATTTCGGTGGCGACCTTCTCTTCCCCAAAGAAGAGCTGAACGAAGCGCTGTCGATGAAAACGGGCGATGTCTTCTCGATCATCAAGCGCAACAAAGACATCGAGGCCCTCACCGAGAAGTACCAGGATCTCGGCTACGCCAACGTGAACGTGATCCCGAACCT
>CAZTCD010000028.1:0-40166 GCA_964612065.1 uncultured Bdellovibrionales bacterium
TCAAGCGATACATTTCAAAGCTCTTAACGCCGTAACTCCGCTTTTGTATTAGCTTATTAGTTTGAGATGATGGTTGCGAGAGAGCAGCGGCGCTCGGTGCGACCAAAATAGCAGGAGGCTATTTTGGGACTGCGCAAAGCGCAGCCCGCGGGGTGGAGGCCAGAAGGGCCGACATCAATCCGACCGTCACCTCCACTTAAACCTGCCCTTAAAACGGCAGGAATCCCAAACAACTGAAAACTCTAGCGCACGTGTCTTTTCAGGAACGCCAGCATCGCTTCGATCGCTCGCTGCACTTCAATATCGCTCTCATCTTCCTCGAATACGTGCCCCCAGTCGGCCCGTGAATACAACTGGTGTGCCACGCCGTGCTCGCGAAATGCCTCCGCCATCAATTTCGCCTGCCGAAAGGGAACATCTTCGTCCTTTTCCCCGTGCAACAAGATCGTAGGTGGCCAATCACGCGCAACCTGCCGCAACGGCTCCACGGCGGCGAACCAGCTTCGGTCAGCGGGAGAAACGCCTCCGCTCACCACCTCAGGCCAAAGTCCGTTTTGCCGAAGATAGGTATAGAGGGGCAAACGCGCCATTGTTTGCTCTTCGTTCGTCTCGGAGATCGCCTGCGTGCCTACGGCCGCGAATGCCTTCCGCCTCGAAACTTTGGCCTCGTCGGTATAGGGCCTGGCCGGGCGGGTATACCAATCGGCGGTGAGCTCTCCGTATCCGTAGAAGGAAACCACGGCCCGGGGGCGCGGCTGGAATCGATGGGCCGCGCTCAGCGCGAGATAACCACCCGCGGAATGTCCCATCACCGCAATTCTACTCGAATCGATTTTCAATCGGTCTGCCTGAGCTCGGATCCACGCGTGCGCATGGTCGAGATCTCTGAGGATCTCCGTGAGCTTTGCCTCGGGAGCCAGCCGGTAATTTACCGCCACCACCGTAAAGCCGGCCGCCCGAAGCTTCTTCAACGGCAGGGCGCCGATATCGTTTTTCGATCCGAAAATCAGGGCGCCGCCGTGGATCCAGATCACCGCCGGGCGGGCTCCCGGGCCGCGCCCGGGGTATACATCAGCCTCGATCTCGTGCCCCCCCACCTGCCGATAGGTGTACGTTTGTTTTTCGGAGGCGAAGGCCACCTGCGCGGATAGCCCCAGAGAGAAGATGCAGGCATAACGTATTGAAATAAGAGCACTTTTCATATTTGATTACTTTAATCCATCGCATCTCACAGCACAATTAGGAAGGAGCGAAACTTAGGCCGAGTTTGGTCACGAAAGTTGACGCCGTTCCTAGGAGCAAGCTCATCCCCAGAAGCCCTCGCTAAATCGCTTTTATTTGATTTAGTACGCAATACAGGCCACCCCGAGAGAAACTGCCTGGAGATCAGCCAATACCGCGGATCTCCAGGCATTTAACCCAACAATATTCCTTTCAGCCCCAGCGGAAATGGGAGATAATTATAAATAGGGAGATAGGCGACGGAGTTCCGGGGCCTATAGGGCGGTATGTCTCAGGGGCTGAAAACCCAGAAAAACAACCAGCTGAACTACAAAAACATCTTCTGGATTTCGCTCGTGCACGTGCTCGCCCTCGGCGCCTTCTTTTACCCTGGCTGGGAAAACGCGGCCTTGCTGGCCGTATTCGTGTTCGTGATCGCGCCTCTCGGCGTGAACGTAGGCTACCACCGCCTGCTCACCCACCGCGGGTTCACCACGCCCTCCTGGCTGCGCTATACGCTCGCTACCATAGGCACCCTGATCGGCGCCGGGCCTCCGATCCACTGGGCTGCCATGCATCGCCTGCACCACCGCTATTCCGATACAGATGCCGATCCGCATAACGCCAGCCGCGGCTTCTGGTATTCCCACATCCTCCACCTCTTCGTGCTCGACGAGGCCGAGAAGGACGTGAACTACGTGGAGATCTATGCGCCCGATCTCGTAAAAGAGCCCTATCTGGTTTTTCTGAACAAGCACGGGCTCTGGCTGGCCGTGGCCTTTTTGCCTCTGCTCTATCTCGCCGGCGGCTGGGCCTGGGTGTTCTGGGGCGGCTTTCTTCGCACGGCCTGCCTCTGGCACATCATGTGGTTCGTGAACTCGGCCTCCCATATGTGGGGCTATCGTAACTATGAAACCAACGATCTCACCGTGAACTGCTGGTGGGTGGGCTTACTCGCGGGCGGCGAAGGCTGGCACAACAACCACCACGCCTATCCCTCCGTAGCCCGCCACGGGCACCGCTGGTGGGAGTTCGACATTTCCTTTCTCATGATCCGCGCCTTTGCGCTTCTCGGCCTCGTGCGCGATATCAAACTGCCCGCCGCCGCTGCGGCACCGGCGCTTGCCGTGGCACCTGCTAGAAACGCTCGCAAAGTGCTGCCCTCTTCCAGAAGAAACAGGAAATCCAAAAAAGACGTGGGCTAACTCAGGCGATCACCATGCCCCTTGCGTTAAAATAAGCCTTTAAAAATCAGCTGCATTCTTGGTCGTGCACCATAATGCATTTTAGTCATGACTATATTGCACTTCTATGCAAGAGTAAGAATATGTACAAACGCCCGGAATCCGGCAAAATCGCGGAGGATCTCGAAAGCAAAATCGTGCTTCTTTCAGGACCGCGCCAAGTCGGAAAGACAACTCTATCCAAAAGCTTGTTTCCGAGCATGGAATACCTGAACTTCGATGATTCCGAGCATCGCAAGGTAATCCGTGCCCGATCTTGGAGAAGAGACGTGGATCTTATCGTCTTCGACGAGCTCCACAAAATGCCGAAATGGAAGTCGTGGATCAAGGGCATATACGATACAGAGGGCGTTCGCCCCCGAATTTTGGTCACCGGATCCGCGAGGCTCGACGTGTTCCGAAAGGGCGGAGATTCGCTTGCCGGCCGGCATTTCACCCACCGTCTTTTGCCGTTTTCCCCCGCTGAACTGAACGGCCAAATGAACCCAAGGGAATGCCTCGACCGGATCCTCGCCGTTGGAGGATTTCCCGAGCCCTTCACAGTGGGAACTCCGGACTTCGCCAAACGCTGGAGATCCACTCATCTCGACCGTATTCTTAAAGAAGACCTACTCGAGCTTGAGCCCGTTCGAAGCATTAAACAGATCGAAATTCTTGTGGACCTCTTGGCCGACAGGGTTGGCAACACGATCAGCATGGCCTCGATCGCACGCGACCTCGAAGTGTCGCCTCACTCCGTGAAAAAGTGGATAGGCATCCTTGAATCGCTCTATGTGGTGTTCGTGGTTCCTCCCTACTCCAAGAATCTGGCGAGAGCTCTGCTGAAAGAACCCAAAATATATTTTCACGACACCGGGAGAGTGACGGGCGGCGAAGGCCCTCGCTTTGAAAACGCCGTGGCGTGCGCCCTATTGAAACATCAGCTTCGCCGCCAAGATCTTTTCGGAATGCGCACGCGCCTCCACTATGTAAGGGACAAGGAAAAACGGGAAGTAGATTTCCTTCTTGAAGAAGAGGGGAAAATCACACTATTGCTTGAGGCCAAGCTTTCCGATAGCGCCCTCTCTCCCCATCTTGCCTATTTCAAGAAACGCCTGAAGCCGAAATCCTCCGTGCAACTCGTGCACAATCTGAAACGCAATGAAGACAAAGGCGGGGTGCTCGTGCGCAAGGCCGCCGAATGGCTGGCCGGAATAAAGTAGCCTGCGATGAACCGACTGCAGGTGAAAGCTTTTCAGCCGGCTCTATCTGCTTTCCTTCTTTTCTCCTCTTGCTTCTCCCAAAAACTCCTTCCGTGAGGCAATTCTCCACACTGTGAAGCGCAGCTCCAAATCAAAACGAAATTCGCCTTCGCCTTGGAGCAAACCTTCGCTATCGTGATGGCCGATGCGATCTTTCCTCTCCCTCGGCCTGTTCGCCTGCCTCCTCAGCCTCCCCGCGCGCGCTGAAGTGGCCAATCCCAATCTCCTGCCCTTCGGCGAGGAGGAAGCCTTCCTCGGCAATGCCGGGATCGCCAACCAGAGCAGCACAGGTGCCGTTTTCTACAATCCCGGCGCGCTCGGATTCGTGCGCGATAAGAAAGTTTCCGTTTATGGCAACGCCTATATGGGCGAACGCGCCTATGTGAAGGCCGGATACGATATCAACGGCTCCGAAGTGCCGATCACGAGCGGCACTTTCCAGCCCGTGCCCACCGGATCGGTAACCATGTTCGGGAACGAGCGCTATTCTTACGCCTTCTCGATCCTCGTGCCGCATCAGCAGAGCTACGACTTCCAGATCCCCTATCAGGACTCCTCCTCTTTCCTGAATTATGTGGGCTCAATCTCCTCCTCTTCGCTCTGGTTCGGCCCCTCTTTTGCCAAGCGAGATCGCGAAGGCTTCGCCTGGGGCTTCTCCGCCTTCGTTCAGCGCCACTCGTCCTCGCGCAATACGATTGTCTATATCGATAAACCCACCGCCCCTGGCGCGACGGGCGCTTTCGGCGTGCGCCGCCGTACCGTGGACTGGAGCGCTCTCCTCGTGCTCGGTGCCCAGTGGCGCCTCTGGAGCAACTGGATCCTGGGCGCGCGCATCCAAACACAATCCGTGGATCTCCGCGGCCGCACCGATTACTTTGGCGTGAGTCAGGGCACGATCCGCGGGCAGGCAGTTTCCCGCCTCGACAATGAGCAGGGAATTCATTCCCGGCACCGCCTGCCTTGGAACTTAGGTGCAGGCGCCCGGCACGTGATGGCGAATGGCACTGAGATCCTGCTCGATCTGAATGCACAAATGCCGATCCACTACCAAACCAATCCCTCGCATCCCGAGATCGGCGCGAACATCAATACGCGCTTTCGCCCGCGAGCCAATCTGGGAGTGAAATGGCGCACTACGGAGAAAAATAACCTCCTCTTCGGATTCCTCTGGAATCCTTCCACTCTCGTAGTCGACACCGCCACTTCCGGGGATCTCGACGAGGAAAACTTCAAGGGCCTGACCATAGGCTACCAGGTAGATTCCGGCGTGCTCATTACATCGGTGGGCGGATTCTTTCTTTGGTCGAATGGCATTTACCGCACTTCGGACGTTTTTGGCACCGTAACGAACCTCTCGGAAGCCGAACACCAGTTTTACGGCCTGCTCCTCTCGGCTAGCTATAGGCTATAAGACACCCATCCCCAGAAACTTCCCCTAAAGTGAAGCCTCCCGCTCACTCCTCCTTGAATTTGCACCGTGCGTCTTTGACAAAACCGAAAGAGCAGGAATAGATTTGAACAATGCAGCTACGGCTCGCCCAGTTCATCCTGTTCCTTACGCTCACGCTATCTTTTGCGGCTCCGAGCTTGGGTAACCTATTCCACACCTGCGATCCCTCTTCCAACTCAGCGGGAAGCTCCGATTCCCATCCGCAAGATGGGCTGCAACATACTGGCCATCTCTTTTCCTCTCCGGCGAAATCAGAAAAGTCCCCCTCCCCCGGCGAAGACTGCCCCTG
This sequence comes from uncultured Bdellovibrionales bacterium, assembly GCA_964612065.1. Taxonomy (GTDB): domain Bacteria; phylum Bdellovibrionota; class UBA1018; order CAIPTA01; family CAIPTA01; genus JAKFYM01. Next base: position 5,446 of record CAZTCD010000028.1, read on the forward strand.
TCCGGTGCATCACTCCGGCTGCCACCACAGCATCGCCTACTCGAAGAACGAGAGCCGATCTGCGCTTTCTGCCGATCAGAGCTTCAAAGAACTTTCGGCAACGCACCCCGTGATCATTTCCGCCCCCTTCCTCGAAGGCCCTTTCCAACCCCCTCGCGCCTAATCCTCTTCCCTCTATCTCCTTAGCGCCGGCCTCCAGCTCTCACGCAGTAAGGCCGCCCCAAAAAACGCGTCCCCTATCGATCACTCTGCCCGGGAGCTTGCTTGCTAAACGCCATCATACGCTTTGCACTAAATCACCGTCTGCTGACAGTGGCTGCCGCCGCCCTCTTCGTGGTGTACGGAGCCATCACGGTTCGCAGCCTTCCGATCGATGTTTTCCCCGATATCACCAAGCCCACCGTCACGATCATGACCGAGTCCCACGGCATGGCCCCGGAAGAGGTGGAAAACCGAGTCACCTTTCCCATCGAATCCTTTCTGAACGGGCTCCCCGGCGTGGAGCGGATCCGCTCGCAATCAGGGATTGGGCTTTCCGCCATTTACGTGGAGTTCCACTGGGGCACCGATATCTACCGCAGCCGCCAGATCGTGCAGGAGAAGCTCAACCTCGCGAAAGAGCGCCTTCCCAAAGACATCACTCCCATCATGGGCCCGGTTGGATCCCTGATGGGCCAGATCCAGCAGATCGCTCTTTACTCGGAAGACAATTCCATGAATCCGATGGAGGTGCGGAGCATCGCTGAATGGATTCTTCGCCCCAGACTCATGACGATCGCAGGCGTGGCCCAGGTGATCTCCATCGGAGGCGGCTTGAAGCAATTTCAGATTCTTGTGTCCGCGGAAAAGCTGAACCAGTTCCAGCTTTCCGTGGAACAGATCGACAAGGAGCTCGCGCAGATCAGCCAGAACACCACGGGCGGCTTTCTCGAAAAAGACGGCCAGGAGTACCTGGTTCGGAACATCGGCGTGATCGAAACCCTCGAAGACATCAAACGCACCCTGATCGGCCTCCACTTCGGCAGGCCCGTGCTCATCGGCGACATCGCGCAAGTGGTGGAATCGCCCCGCCTCAAGCGAGGAGACGGAAGCTTCAACGGAAAGCCTTCCGTAGTGATGACCATCCAGAAACAGCCGGGTGTGGATACCGTATCGATCACCCGGGAGATTGAGCGTGCCATAGAGGAGATCCGGCCCTCCCTCCCCAAAGGCGTTGTGGTAAATCCGGATGTCTTCAAGCAGTCGAACTTCATTGAAGCCTCGATCGCCGGGATCATCGGAAAGCTGCAGTTCGGAACCGTGCTTGTATTCGTGATTCTCTTCCTCTTCCTCGCCAATCTCAGGATGTCGGTGATCACCCTTACCGCGATCCCGGTTTCCTTCCTCGTAACCGCCATCGTATTCCGGATCTTCGGGCTCACCGTGAACACCATGACCCTGGGCGGCCTGGCGATCGCAATCGGTGAGCTCGTGGACGATTCCATCGTAGACGTGGAGAACGTATACCGGCGCCTGAGAGAAAATGCGAAGAGCGCTTCCCCTCGCCCCGTTTTAAACGTGATCTTTGATGCCTCCAGTGAAGTGAGAAACTCCATCGCATTGGCCACCGTGATCATTGCCCTGGTATTTCTGCCCTTATTCAACCTCGATGGGCTCGAGGGAAGGCTTTTCGCCCCTTTGGGCATCGCTTACCTCACCGCTCTACTGGCCTCTCTCGTGGTATCGCTCACCCTCACGCCCGTGCTCTGCTCTTACTTCCTGCGAGGAAAGCAGGCCGAGCATGGCGATACCAGACTCGTGGCCTGGCTTAAGAGAATCGATAGAAAAGTTCTGGAATGGGCCCTGCCCCGAAGCACCCTGATCCTGGGCTCCGCCCTTCTAATGTTTCTCGCTTCGTCCAGCCTAGCCCTCTTTATGGGCAGGGACTTCCTGCCAAAATTCAATGAGGGAACAGCCATGATCGCCCTCGTGGCACCCCCGGGAATCAGCCTGCCAGAGTCCAATAAAATCGGGCTACAAGCCGAGCAGATGATGATGGAAACACCGGAAGTGAAATCTGTATCTCGCCGCACAGGGCGCGCCGAGCTCGACGAGCATGCGGCCGGTGTGAACATCAGCGAAATCGACGTGGACTTCCATCTGAATGGGCGCCCGCGCGAACTCGTACTGAACGAAATCCGGGGCAGACTTAAAGAAGAGTTCCCCGAAATAGGAGTGAACGTAGGGCAGCCGATCTCCCACCTGATCGATCACATGCTTTCAGGAGTGAATGCGGCGATCGCCATCAAAATCTTCGGCCCCGATCTGACCGTGCTTCGCGAAAAGGCGATCGAGCTCGAAGCCGGCATTTCCAGCACGCAGGGCCTGGTGGATCTCCGCGTGGAGGAGCAGGGCTTGATCCCCCAGGTGAAGATCCACGTTCTGCGCGATGAAGCCGCGAAGTACGGTCTGAGCCCGGGAGAGATCACCAAACTTCTCGAGGCCGCTTTCAACGGCGAGGAAGTGGCGCAGGTGCTCGAAGAAACCCGCTTATACGACGTATTCTTTCAGTTCGACCAGAGCTCGAGGGCTAATCTCGAGAAAATGAAAAAAACAGTTCTCAAGATCATGCCCACAGGCCAGAAGATCACGCTCGATCTGGTCGCGGATGTTTACGAAACCCACGGCCCCAATGAAATCAACCGCGAGAACGGGCAGCGAAGGATCGTGATCAGCGCTAACGTAAGCGGGCGCGACCTTGGAAGCCTGGTGGAGGAGATCCAGAAGCGAGTGAAGGACAAGGTACCGCTTCCGGAAGGATATTATGTGAGGTACGGAGGGCAGTTCGAAAGCCAGCAGGCTGCCACCCGGAAGATTCTTCTCTTTGGCCTGATCTCTCTCCTGTGTATTGCCCTGGTGTTGATGAGCCACTTTCATTCCAAGGCGATCACCACCCAGATCATGGCCACTATCCCGCTTGCCTTTATCGGCGGAATCATTCTGCTTTTTATCACCGATAGATCGATCACGGTTGCCAGCCTCGTGGGCTTCATCACCCTCTGTGGAGTGGCTTCCAGAAACGGCATCATGATGATCTCCCACTACCTCCATCTCATGAAAGCCGAAGGGGAGGCCTTCACCCGGGAGATGATCATCCGGGGTTCCCAGGAAAGGCTCGTGCCCGTGATGATGACGGCATCCGTAGCATCCCTGGCACTTTTGCCCCTGGTGTTCGCGAAGGGACAGCCGGGGAGCGAGGTGCTACATCCGGTGGCCGTGGTGATCGTAGGAGGCCTGCTCAGCTCCACCCTGCTTGATATCATAGTCACCCCCACCCTCTTCTATCGATTCGGAAAAGAGGCAGCGGAGCACTTCATGAATTTTGAGAAGAACCAGGAGCGGGTTTAGAGCCCGCCTCACCCACAAGGAGAAAGAAAATGAAAAAACTGGCAACCCTAAGCGCTTTGGCTTTTGTACTTTCAAGCCCTTTCGGATTCGGGCACGAAGGGCATAACCACGACGCCCCCACCACGCTGAAGGCGCCCAAAGGCGGAGTAATCAAAGCCCTGGACCGGGCCCGCGTGGAGGTGGTTTCAAAAGGCAAGGACGTGAAGGTTTATGTGTATGACAAAGGCATGAAGCCCGCACCGGCTTCAGAATTCAAAATCTCCGCTCAGGCTGAGCTCCCCCGATCAAAAGGAAAAACGGACGTGGCACTCACCCCGAAGGAAAATTTCTTCGAAGGATCCTACGACGCCAAAGGCTCCCACCGGTACACCCTGAAACTCGCGGTTACCGATTCCAAGACCGGCCGCACGGATAACCTCACCTTTACCATCGAACCAAGAAAGTAAGGAAAATCACGATGAGAAAATACCCTTTGATCTTCCTTCAAGCAGCAGCGGCGGTCTTTCCGCTTTCGGTTATGGCCGAGAGCATTTCCGTTAGTTCCGAGAACATCAAAAGCCTTCTGGAATCCAAAAACGGAAGGATTTCTGCTGCGAGATATGAGGCCGAGGCGGCCGAAGAAAGGCAAGGATCATTGGCGCGCTCCTTCCTTCCTTCAGTGGAGCTCCATGGCGGTACGGAAAGCTTTAAAACGGGAAACCTGGCCCGGAAAACCCAGCCGGTATATGGGGGTGAAGCCAGATTGAATCTCTTTAACAGCGGCCGAGATAAAATCGAGAGCGATTTGCGCAATCTTGAGGCTGAAAAACGAAACTATCAAGCTCAAAGGATCCAGTCAGAAGAGCTGGAAAAGGCCCGCACTATTTACTGGCAGATCATCTACCTGAGGGAAAAGCAGGCTCTTCTCAAAGCCACCCTGGAACTCAACGGCCAGAATCTCAGTGCTGCGCAAAGAAGGATCAAAAGCGGGGTGGCAACGGACTCCGACCGCTTTGAATTCGAAATGAAAGCAGTGGACCTCAAGCGAGAGCTGGCGCAGGCGGAGGTGCAGATCAGAACGCAGACCACCCTGCTTCAACTCATCCTTGGCCTGGGAGAGAAGACCAGGGTGTCCTTCAACGAGCCCCTCACCCACGATCACAAATATGAATCGGTGATCCACCATACCGTGCAGCAGCACGACTTCCTATTCAAGGAAGCCGAGCTAAAGGGCGAGCAGTACCTTCTTGCTGCAAAAGGGAGCCGGCGCGCCTGGTGGCCCAAGCTCGATGCTTACGCCGGTTACAATAAATACAACGAGCGCATTGAATCGGCCGGGCCAGACGCCTCGAATGACATGAAAAGCGAGACCGTTTTCGGCTTGAAGCTCACCATGAGCCTTTCCGCAGGCCTGGAATCGGAACGGGAAGCGAGCGCCCTGTCCAAGGAGGGCCTGGCCGCGAGGGAACTTGCCTCCTACCAAAGGCAGGAAGTTGAGGCACACCTGGAAGGAGAGGTGGCGCAGCTGAAACTGCTTCACGATCAAGTGCACGAGGCGGAGCAGAATATCGTGAGGGCGGAACGATATTACAAGATGTCGCAATCTGAATACTCACGAGGAGTGAAAAATTCCCCGGATGTGCTCGGCGCTTCAGAGAAGCTATTCGACATGCGGCATAAGAGGCTGGAGATCATCAAGGACTTTCAGGTTTCAAAATCCCATATCCTTTCGAAAATCGGGCAGTAGGATTTTAGCGCTGGTATCTTTTCGCGCTCGAGTTCCCCTATAATAGATTCACCATGCCCCAGCCAAAATTCTATTTCGCCTTCCCGGATCGCGCCTATCACTACGACTGCGCCGCCTGCGACGCCCTCTGCTGCCGCGGCCACGGCATTGGCACCGCCGTTCGCGAAACCCCCACCCTGCTCCAGCATTATCCGGCCCTGGCCTGGGCGGCCACGAGGAGCGGCCCAGCCGGCTCTGATTTCACCAATCCCGCGGGCGGTTGTTTTTTCCTCACGAACCAGAATCTCTGCCAAATCGAAGTGGATCATGGCCGGAGCGCCAAGCCGGGCGTATGCGTGCTCTTTCCTTTTAACGATTTCACCCGCTTGGGCCATGTGATCGTGGTGCGCCCGCATTTTCTCTGCCCTCTGCACCTGCGCCCGGGCGAGGGAGCCGGAGATCATGCCGAGCTCGAAAAGCAGTTGCAGGAAACAGGAATGGAAACACGCGCGCTCGCGCAGCCCGGCTCGGAGCTTTCCTCCACCCAAACACAGCAGATCCTCCACACCGAGGAGAACTTTCGGGATCGGTGCGGAGCCGCGATCGGCAAAGTTCGCTTTGAGGATCTCCTGGAGTCGTCCGTGGAAAATAAAACAGCCTTTCGCGCCTGGCAGCAGCGAGCGCTTCGCCTCTGGGGCATCGCCCACGAAGCAGCTCCCCGCGATGCTCTCGACGAAATCCTCCTCGCTTTGGCCTCTCCGCTCCGCACTCACTTATTTTTTGCGAGCGAACGCAGGCGCCTGAGGATTCTTTTCCTGGCTTCTGCCTATGCGAGAATCATGGCGCGTGTCACCTCCCGCCCCCTCACCCTTCAAGGCACGCACCGGCTGATCATGGACATCCTGCCCGTGCTCCGCCTCTTCGCCCGTGGCAACACCTCGATCCGCCTTCGCGCCCCGGAGGCCCAGCAAGGCGTGGAGTTTCAGAACCCTGAGCTCACCCTGGCTTTTTTCCAGGTTATGGAAGATCTGCAAAGCGGCCGAAAATTATTCGACTCACTCGAGCGCGCCCTGCCGAAGCGCCTGAGCCCGATCGAGCGGGGCCTCTTCTTCCACCAGCTTGCGCGAAGAGTGCGGGAACTGAAGTCAAAGCGGGCGTGATTCGTCCCAGCCTATCCAAAAAAAAAGCTCCCGGCCGCAGCCGGGAGCCCGATGTTTTTTAGGAGAGAGCCCCTGAAAGCTATCTCACTTCCACCATGATTCGGTCCACCTTCACATTGCCCTGGATCTTGAGCTGCCATACTCCGCCGGAATCACGGCCTGGGCTCTGGAAGATATAGTTATGGAAGCGACCGGGCAGCATATAGTCGCGCTGGTTACCGGCGATTCTTTGAGCCGGGCTCTGGCGCTGGCCTACGAGCAACTTCATCTGGGCCTGGCCGGCACGGCTCTTCGCCATCACCGAAACGCGGGTCACGTCGAGACCGCGAAGGTCCACGTTGCCGTAGCGTCTCTGGATCAGCTGCTTGAGCGCGATCGTGTCTTCCCGCTGGCCGGAGTTGAACTCCTGGCCGTTGAGATCAAGAGCGAAGCGCTGGGCTTTGTCGCGCACCACCACCACGATACGATCGATCTTGATGTTGCCGGTCAGTTTCAGCTGCCAAACGCCTGCTGGATCACGGCCAGGATGCGCCAGGATATACTGGCGGAAACCGCCCGGGCGAGCATACTGCAAAGGATTGCCGGCCACCTGCACGGGCCTGCCGAGCTCCCGGCCCACGAGCAGGCTCATGTTTCCGCGGCCGAATTGCGACTTCGCCATCACAGCCACGTGGATAAGGTCTTCTCGCTCGAGATCCTGATTGCCGTAGCGCTGCTGGATCAGCGCTTTGAGAGCCACGGTGGTTTCTCCCTGCCCGGAGTTGAACTCCCGGCCGTTGAGATCGAGCACGAAGCGTTCAATTGCACCGCCTGGTGCGGCGAGAGCGGAGGTTATGGTGAGTGGCGCTAGAGCCAGGGCCAGGAATAAACGGGACATTCGCATAGGGATTCCTTTCATTCTCTTAATGCCAGGAGGGGCTCTCCTGAGTGCTGTTACTCTGCCTACAAGGCAAGCAGAGTGCCATACGCGCAGCTCCAGAGAAATTCCCGAGGAAGGAGAACTGATTGCAGACTTGAAACAAGCGTTTTCAGAAATCCATTAAAGACTTACTTTAAGTCCGAAATAGAGAAATACTTCTTCCATCGGCCTGGTGCGAAACGGCCCGATGGCCACTTTGACACCAACCAGCGACACCAAACAGTGACACCAACCTAAAGACATAAATACAGGCTGATCTCCCACCCCCTCTTAAATGGGCTAAGGAATCGGATAAAAACGGGGGCGACTGTGCCTTCCGATCGGAACTGGTCAGCACGAAAAATTAACTTAGCTCACCACCCAGATCTCCTGCCCGCCGAAGGAAACCGATTGCCCCGCGCGTATTTTCTTGCCGCGCCGCGTTTCCACCTCGCCGTCCACCAGCACCTGCCCTTCCACGATGGCATGCTTCGCCGCCCCGCCCGTATCGCAAAGGCCCGCTGCTTTGAGCAGCGACTGCAGCGTGATGAACTCTTCCCCGTCGATTCTGAATTCCATTGGCGCACCTCTCCTATCCCCCAGTTTCTTTGATCTCTCTAGCAATTCCCGAGAATAAATGAGCGGGATTCCCCTCTCTGCTCTATCCTCCCGGAAACCAAAGGAGCCCCGGCCATGAAACTCATCCTACCCACCCTTCTCGCCCTTTTCGGCTCCTCTTCCGCCTTCGCTGCGGATTACTCCTGCACCAACCTCACCCATCCGGATCTCGGCGGCCACTTTCTGGAATCGATGAAGGTGACCACCAACGAGGCAGAAGCCACCGGCGCGATTTCGATCCAGACCACAAAAAGCACGATCCATTTCCCGGATCTCGATTTCGGCCTGGAAAGCGTGGAAGGCCAGAAAATTGCTTTCCTTACCGGCGCAGAGATCTCCCTCGCGCTCGAGCTGTCGCCGCCTTTCCGCGCAGTGCTGAACCCCGTGAAAATCGAAGGCAAGCAGTTCCTCAACCTGCCTTTTGTTTGCCCTTTGCGGGAGTAGGCCTCAAGGGCTGTAGTAGTCTTCTGAGCTAATTTGCAGCTCCAACAGCTCCAGAAAATTCGGCCTCGGCCGAACGCGCAAATCCAGCCTGCGCCCGTGGTTCATCGCCTCCTGAAGCACGGGACAGAAGGAATGAAACGCAGGCTCGTGGGAAATCTTCTCGAAGCGGGCCAGTTGCACCTTTCCGTCTTCGTCCCTGAACACCAGGTTCCCGTAAGCGAGGCTCCGGCCTTCGGAAAGAATTTCCTGCTGCTCACAATGCATCTGAAGCGGATGCACATGGGAGATCCAGCGGGGGGAAGCGGCCCGAGCGAAATCAGGAGCCGGAAGAACAACCAACAGGAGAGGGAAAAGGGTCATGCGCAAAACGCTAGCACGACGACAAAAGATAGAAAGAGGCTCCGGAAATATAATTCGAATCCAAACAGGATCCGCAAAGGCAGATTAGAGCTGGAATTCTAATCCAGCCTCTTCCTCCAAAACTGTCCTTCAATCATGCAATGCATTAAACCTCCCGAAAGCCCTTATGCTATAGTGCGACTCCAGAAAGCGAGGGAGTGCATGGGCAGCCTTTTTACCCGCAAAACTTTTCAGTACTTCGACCAAGCCAAGAAGAACAAATTCAAGAAAGGCTGGTTTGAAAAAAACAGGGATCTCTATGAAGAGGCCGTAAAGGAGCCCTTCAGCGTGCTGATCCGCGAGATCGATCAGGAGCTCGGATCCCGCTTTCCTGGCCTGCAGATCAGCCCCCGCAAACTTTCCCGCCCCGTGCGCCCGGAAGCGAAAGCCAAAGAGAATGGCTGGGTGAAAGCAAGCGCGATGTTTTTTCTTCAGGAGAAAACCACCTCGCAGTTCGAATGGAATCCCGGGCTCTTCTTCCATCTCGGAGATGAAAAGGGCGACAATATGATCGGCATGGGCTTGTATGGCCCTTCGAGCCGGCAGATCAAACGCCTGCGCATCGCCTTTCGCGAAGAAACAGATACGGTGGACGATCTTCTCGCCTCGAGGCCTTTCAAAAAATACTGGGGCAAACCCGAAGACGAGAAATACGTACGCTTTCCCAAGGACTTCTCTCCAGAAGATCCCGCCGCCAAATACCTCTGGTACAAACAATTTTACGTGAAGCACACTTTCACGCGGAAAGAGGTGATGTCACGCGAGTTCCCGCGCCTCGTGATCCGCTCTTATGAAGCGGGCGCCCCCTTTCTCAACTGGCTCAGGGCTGCCGTGGGCGTGTTCGACCGCAAAGAATACGAGCGCGACCGCAGAGAGCGCCTTGCCTTTGAACAATCCGGCGAGCTGGGGCTATAGATCCCTCTCCCGATAGGCTATCCTTTTCTTACCGAGCAAAGGAGTGCCCGAGGAGCGGATATGCCTACCATCATCACCCATGGAATCGTGGCACTGGCCTTGGCCGCCAAATCGGGCGCACAGAAAGAGCAGCGCCGCCGCCTCGCTCTGGCCTGCGTGGCCTGCGCCATACTTCCTGATATCGATTTTATCGGCTTCAAGCTTGGCATTCCGTACAGCAGCCTCTTCGGCCACCGCGGATTCACTCACTCGATCTTCTTCGCTCTCCTCGTCTCTCTCCTGCTCGGCGCCTACCTTCACCGCAAAGCCCCTCGCAGCGCCGCTGGCTTCGCGAAAATCTTCGGCCTGCTGTTTCTGTCGGCTGCCAGCCACCCCTTCCTCGATGCGATGACCAACGGAGGCGAAGGCATCGCTTTCCTCTCTCCCTTTTCCAACCATCGCTACTTCCTTCCCTGGCGCCCCATCCTGGTTTCTCCTCTCGGCATCAGCGCCTTTTTCAGCCTGCGAGGCCTCCTGGTGTTCGCGAGCGAACTCCTGCTCGTGATCCTGCCCTTGGGCCTTCTGCTATCCTGGCGCCTGGCCCTCTCCTGGGCCAGACAGCGCAAAGTTTTGAGCCTCCTCGCGATCTCCGCCTGGGCGCTCTCCCTCGCTCTCCTGAACGGCCTCTCTCCTCTCCGCCCCGTTTTCCACACCAGCACCCAGCCCCAGCAACCGGTGATCGATCTCTTCACCAAACAATACGGCAATCCCCGCCTGCTCGATCGCATTCCGGCAGACGGGCTGCGGAGAGGAAAGCTCGTAACCAACTTCCTCGAGCTCCAGCGCCTCGGCCTTTTCAACCGCAGGCTCGAAGCCCTGAACGCCCAAGGGCACTGGGCCTCCGGATTCTTCCCCAACTGGTACGGAGGCATCGCCGGCCGCTGGCAGGATTCGAACCTATCGCTCACGCTTCGCACGGTGTTCGGCTACGGGGTACCGGGATCCGAAGAGATCATCGGCATCCTGAAAGATGCCACCCAGAATCCCGATCCAAATTCCGGCACGAAAGATTTTCTTTTCCAGCTCGCCCCCACCGAGAAATACGATCTCGCGCTCGGAAACTACGGATTCCCCTCCACCCGCGCCATCCTCAAGATCACCCACAACGCCGCCGAATGGCCCAAGTTCTGGTACGGCATCTGTAACGGCATGGCCGCCGCCGCCCTCCAATACGAGGAGCCTTACCGGGCCGTAGACGTGATCAACCCCAACGGTTTTCGCGTGCGCTTCCACCCCAACGACGTGAAAGCGCTCCTTGGCTACGCCCTCGCCGACATCGCCAACTGGGCCACGATCGGCATCATGTGCACGATCGACGGCCCCGAATCCCGCTCCTGTCAGGTGAACGCCGGCGCGTTTTTCCTCGCCGCCATGAACCGCATCGGAATCGCCAAAGACGGCTTCATCGTGGACGGCTTCTCCAGCAGCCGCAAACAGTTCTACCTGTTCGATGCCCTCCGCCTGGAAGTGCTTGCCCCGCCCCAGCCGCTGGAAGAAGGCTGGGCCGCTCCCACGCTGGTAAAGCAGATCACGCGAGTGCGCTTCACCATGGATTTCGTCTCCACCCTCCTCGCCGATAAAGACGGAGCCCAGCCCCTCGAGCCCGAAAAAGGAGAAAGCTTCTACAAAAAGGTGGGGCGCGTGGTGGCCCCTCACACGCTCGAAGCCCTCCTTGCGCTCGACGAAGAAGGCGATGTGATCGGCGGCGCGTGGGTGGGAGAAACAGAAACCGTGCCCGATGTGATCTTTTTCCCCGGCGTGCTGCCCTCCGTGGACGATTACAACCGCCTGAAACTCACCCCCTCCCTCAACTGGACGGTGATCAAGCAGATCTATCTGGGGAGCATCAGCCCCGGCAAGCACACCCCCATCGTGGATTTCTCGCTCTAAGGTTTCGCGATTAGGAACGCCTCTGCGCTGCCGGCGCGCAGGCCATCGGGCCTTCCGGCAAAGTACTTCAGGTATAAATCGTCCGCAGACACATATTCCGCGTGTGAAAATCCGGCCTCTTTCGCCATGCGGAGGATCTCCTCCGGATGGAACAAGCTGAGAAAGGGCGTGCCGGATTCTTCCGCCCGCCGGATCACGAACTCCATCACGGTTCGTTCTTCTTCGGGCAGCAGCTCAGGATCCAGCAAAAAAGTAAGTGCCAGAGTGGAGCCTTTGGCGAGCCGTGCGAGTGCTTGAAAATTGGCGCGATTGGTTTCTTTGGTGAGATAGAGCGAAACCCCGGTGGAGGCCACCAGGGCGGGAAGCTCGGAATGAAACCCTGCCTCCTCGAGTTTCTCTCCCCATTTTTCTCCCGCGCTGAAATTCACCGGCACGAACCGAAGGTGCTCGGGCAACGGAAGCCCGCATTCGGCAAGCCTGCGCTTTTTCCAGTCTTGAGTCACCGGCAGATCCACTTCATAAATGCGCAGCTTCTTCGCGAGCTCCGCACGCCTCTGCGCGAAGGTATCGAGCCCGGCCCCGAGAATCACATACTGCGAGACTCCTTTGCCCAGCTCCTGCTCCACGAGGTCTTCCACGAAGCGGGCGCGGCCCACGATCGAGGCCCGCATGGCGCGCGAAAATCCGGCCTGCATATCAGGCCGCTCCCACCACCTTGCTTCTCCCACGAGCGCCGCACCGAGCTCGTCCCTCAGCACCAGAGGCTCCGGATCCAAGCGGGCATGCAAAGCACGCCATAGGGCCACACGCACGGCTGTATGATCAGGTGTTTTGCTTTTCATTACCGAAGAATAACTGAATTCGGAGTTTACTCCAGCACCCTGCGTGTATAGAGCGGAGTTCCCCAGGTTTTATCGAACACCAGCATGAGTTTGCCGTCTCTCAGATCCCGGGCCACTCCCTCGGGCCTCGAAGAAAACTCCTCGTGCCTCCGCATACGCCCGGAGCCAATTTCATACGACCAGAGCGCGCCCTTCCCCCAGGGATTCGTGGAGGTGATGATCAGGCGATCGCCCTCGAGCAGAAGATCGGAAAGGGTGTGACTGGAATTCCCGAAAGCGCGGAAGTTTATGGCACTCCACACTTTCACGCTCTTCACCTGGCCGGTGCGGAAGATCTCGTCCACGCTTCCCAGCGAAAGGATCAAGCCCACTCCCCCTTCCGGCTGCGGATTCTTGAGGCCCACGAAGAGCTCCCCCTCCCTCACGAAATGGGATTCCACGTCCAGGCTCTTGCGGAATTTTTTTCGAAGGCCGCGAAGCAAAGGATCCCTGGACCGCTCCAAAGCAGCCAGAAGCGAAGGCCGGAGCTCCACCCTTCCCTCCAGCAGGAGCCTTCGCCCGCTCCTCCTCGCCCGCACGAACTGGTTTCTCTCCGCCTTCTCTTTCCCGAAAAGCGTCACTCCCTGCGACGACATCACGTATACGAAGCCCCCGCTCTGGCTGATCGATTCCATATCCGCCATCGCTCCCATGCCTTCGATTTCCACGGGCATCGGATCGATCACCCCGCGCTCGTTCATCTCAAAGAGCCAGGGGCTGTTTTCGTCGTCGGTTTGATCGCTGGCCACCAGATAGCTCTTCTGGTCGTCGAGGTAGATCAAGGCTGAGGTTTCGAGCTTAGGAAGGGAATCAGGCACGGTGATCTTTTCCGGCTTGGATCCGGCAAAGGCAAAAACAGAAAAGAAGCAGCCGGCCGCGGCCAGCGAAAGAGCTCTGAGTGTCATCTCGTCTTCCTTGAGGAGAGGGTCCAGATCTCAGTTTATCAAACTTTCGCACTGCGGCTATGCGAGCCTACTGTCAGGGCCTTGTTTGCTCTAACAAATACACACGGTAGCGCGTGCTCACACGCTGGTTTAACGGGAATTCTTGTCCTGCTGCTCCTGCAGCAACCTGGTGGTGCGCAAAAGCTCCTCTCCGCACTCGAGATCCCGCGCGCGGAATCCGGAAAGGCGCAAGGGCCGATGGTTCAGCTCGTAGGTAAAGGGCCCGGTGAGATACACCTCATCGATCCGGCTCACGGAGAAAGCGGCAAAGCGGGCGCGAAACTCTTCCACGCTCACGGGGCGGGAAAAGAGCGCAGGGTCGAGCACTCTCAACCCACCTTCACCTTTTTCTCCCTGCACGCGCAGTACGATGGCCACATGGAACTGCCAGCGCACGGGCCAGAGAGAATCGTAAGGATTATCAAACCCGAATTTTCCGCGGATGAACAACTTGCCCGGGCGGATCCCCTCCGCCAACAGAAGCTCCGAAATTCGCTGAGCCCTGGCCTGGCATCCGTCCGGCAAAAAACGAAAGGGAAGATCGGCATGGGAGGCCAGCGCACGGAACCAATCCCTCGCCTCGCTCTCCTTCACCTCGCTGATCTCGAGAGGCTCGCAGTAGGCGTCCGTGAGGTTTTGCACCCCACTATCGAGGCAAAGCGGAGGAAGCGTGGTGCGGGGGCTATCTCCCAAGGGGGAACACTCATAAGGCGGCGGGATCTCCACTTCGGCCCGGAGTGCCGGAGCCGAAAGCAGGAAGGCAGGCAAAAAAAGAAGAAGGATTCGATTCATGGCATTCTCACGGGTAAGGGCCCAGATCCGGCCCGCACTCTATGAGAGAACGCTCCGGGATGCAAGGTGGCATGGCCCTGCTATTGCTACTCCCCCTCCGAGATCCCAGCGGCCATTCCAGTTATAGGAGGAGATTCCCATGCAAAAAAAGCCAACCCTCGTGAATCGCAATGTAGCCATACTCGCCACCGACGGATTTGAGCCTTCGGAGCTCCTGGAGCCAAAGAAAGCCCTCGAAGAAGCCGGTGCCGAGGTGATGATCGTTTCCATCAAAAGCGGAACCATACGAGGATGGAAGCACACCAGCTGGAGCAAAGAGATCCCCGTGAACCTGGAAGCCAAAGACGCCAACTCCATTGACTTCGACGCCCTCGTGCTCCCGGGCGGAGTGATGAACCCTGACCAGCTCCGCATGGACAAAGACGCCGTGGAGTTCGTGAAATCCTTTGCCAGCGCGAACAAACCTATCGGCGCCATCTGCCACGGCCCGTGGATCCTGATCAATGCGGGTGCAGTGGAAGGGCGCACGCTCACCTCCTGGCCTTCGCTCCGCAAGGATCTCGAAAACGCCGGCGCTCATTGGGTGGATGAAGCCGTGGTGGTGGACAACGGCCTCGTGACCAGCCGCAAGCCCGACGACCTTCCCCAGTTCGTGGAAAAACTGATCGACGAAATCCACGAAGGCCGGGAGGCGGAAGTGGCCTAGGACCGCACGAACTGCAACAAAGGGCCGAGGTTTTTCTTGTCGGCCTCCTTGAGGGCGGCGATATACCTGTTCCTGCTTTCACTGGACTGCCCGAGCTCCGAAGCCGAGCCCCAGCTGAATTTCTTTTGGTGGAGCGCCTCGAGTAAGGCATCCGCCAGATAGCGGGCGTGCCGGCCGTTACCGTTGGCGAACGCATGGATCTCCACGGCCCTGTGGTGCAGGCGGGCGGCGAGCTCGTCGGCGCTGTACACCTTGTTTTCGAGCTGAAAGCGCGCGTTCTCGAGCATATTTTTTATGGCCACCGGCACCTGCGCCCAAGGAACACCTATCGTTTTCTCGGTATTCCGGTAGGAACCGGCCCAGCGCCAGACGTCGCCAAACATCTCTTTATGCAACTGCCTGAAAAAACTCTCGCTCAGCACCGTTTCCGGCTTTCGAGCACGAGAGAGCCAATGCTCCGCCTGTAGGATATTTTCCTGCTCCACGGCGTTCAGCTCTCCCTGCGTGGAGATATAGGTGGGGATCAGGCCGGCCGCTTCGTCTTTATTGAGAGGCGTGGCCCCGGGCGGCGGCGGAAAATCGGGAAGCCGTTTTGTCATCGGCTCTCCTTCTCCGCTTTTCCTTCCCAAAGGCGGGAGTCGAGCGTTTCGGCCAGCATTTTCGCCAGCACTTCTTTCTGCGCTCCGAGCTCCTGCCGGTCCACCTGCTGCTCCTCCAGCTTCATCGCGTGATCAGCTCTTGCCGAAAGCTCGGCCGCCACCTTTTCCGATTGGTGCTTCAAGGTGTGCTCCAAACTGTGCACGGGCACGAGCGCATACACCACCCGGCAGTTCATCAGTGCCGCCGCGCGATCCAGATCCCGCAGAGTGATCGATCTATCCTTCTCCCTCTGCTCCAGCTTGGTGGCTGCCACTCCGCTCATGCCCAAGGCCTTGCCGAGCTGGCGGGCGGTCATGCCGAGAGACTCGCGAATCGCGCGCACCCAGCCGGAGGGCGGAGGCGGAACGCGCGAAAAAGGCAGGAGCTGCTGTAGCTTCTGGTCCATATGGCGGCGCTGGGTGTGCAAGCGGGATTTTGCGAGCTTCATGGTTTTATAATAACCTATTGGTTATTATAAGTGAATATAAAGATAACTATTAGATTATCTTAAATTGAACTAATAATAACCATTAAGTTATCATTAAATTATTAACTATTTGCTTTTACTGTGCTTTAACGATCCCAGCGGTGCTGCCAGGAAAGTGCCAGTCCCCGCCCGAGGCTGGTATTGATCGGACTACCGAACAGCGTCTGGTCAGTATAGGCCAGCACGGCGCTCCCGTTGTCGCTCATCACATAACTCAAGGAAAGAGTGGCGGTGGCATAGCGCTCCGGAAAGCCGTCTGAATTTATGGAGCCCCTCAAGGCAATCGGATCCTCATAGGCCCAGGCAATCGCGCCACCCAAGCGCCAATCACGCAGGTGAAATCCCCCTCCCCCTCCGGCCGCGCCTCCGAAACCTGGCTCGAGCCTCCCCTGCATCACCGAAGAAGAAACGGAACGAGGAAAAGAGCGATGAATGTCGAAGTTCACGAAAAGATCCCAGCTTCTTCCGATCGCCTTGGTGAAAAGCGAACCCAAACCAAGAGCCCAGAAGCCATTGCCCCGGCTCTCCAGCCCCGAGGCCGACTGCGCCCGAGGCTCTCCCGTGGGAAACACCAGCTGCAGAAAGCTCAGGCCCCGCGGACGGATCGGGTGGTAGTCCCAGTCCGGCAGGATCTCGTAGCCAAGCGTGGCGGAAAGATCGCCGAGGCCCGAGCGGGAGTTCCCGAACTGCGTGCGGCGGATCACCGGCACGCTCGCTCCCGCCTGCCAGCGGTCCGATAAAAGATGAGCGCCCTCGAGCTTGAAGGTTTGCACCGTTTGCCGGCTATCCCATTTTCTCCAGAAGCCGCCGGCGTCCACTCCGTTCACCACCACTTCGGTATGGGAAACGGAAGCCCCCACCTGCGCCTTCTCGTCTCCCGCGATCAAAGCAGGAGCCGCGAAGCCGCCGCCGCAGCAGGCCGCTCCGTAGGAGAGGGGCGAAAAAGCCAAAAAGCTAAGGAAGGAGAATGCTAACCACGGCCTCATCAAGCACCCGATCTCCCTCTTTCTGGCGGAACCTGAGCTCCCAATCTCCCGGCATAAGAAAACGCACTTCGCTCGCGCGATAGGTGCCCTGATCGATCCGGGCTACGGTAGTGGGAGCTGAACCATGACCCATCGAGGGCATCCACAGATCGAGCACGGGCGCCGGCGCAAGATCCACCGGCACCGGGCTATCATCGAGAAGATTGCCTCTATAAACTTTGAACACCAGCGAGGCCGCCTCACCATTCCCCTTAGGCTCGCTCTCCCACTTCCAGCTCAGGCAAAACCCGGAGGCGCTGAACTTCAAGGCACATTGGGAGGCCTTCTGCTCGCGCACTTCCTGCCCGGAGAGGGAAACTTTGCCCGCCGCGGTTTCGTATTTCGGCTGGGCACAGGAGGCGAGAAAGAGAAAAGGAAGAAGGTGAAGGAAACTTCTACCAGGCATATTCGCCCCCGCGCTCGATCACGCAGCCCAGCGCCCGCCCCTTGGCCATCTTCACGGCACGCCCATGCTCGATATCCGCGAGAGCCTCACGCAGGAATTTATGATCGGCGTTCCCGAAATTGCGGCTGCTGGAAACCCCTCCCTGGAAAACGATCTCCCCTTGGGGATTGAACACGAACGCATGCGGGGTTTTCAGCGCCTTTAGTTCCTCGGCGATCTTCTGCCCTTTATCCCGGATCACCGGAAAAGGAAGACGGGCCTGCTGAAAATAGGCACGTGTGGCCTCTTCGCTCTCGTTCATATTGGAATGCACGCCCAGAAAGGTGAAGGAAGGGTAGTCTTTGGCGAGAGCGGCAAGCTCCTGCATATGGCTATTGGAGCAAGGGCAAACGGCGGAAAGAAAAACCACCACCATGCCTTTTTTTCCCAGCAGCTGCGGCGAGAGGCTCTCCTTCTTCAGGATCTCTTTGCCCTGCCAATGCTCCCAGGGAGGGGAAGCCGCGCTCCAAGCCGAACTCGATGACGCCATGAGCAATATCCCGAGAGCTATCCACCATCTTTTATGCATACCCTGCGTATATCACAGACCGAGTTTTTTTCCTCGCCACCAGCCGGGAAGATCCGCTAAACCGGCTGAAAGAAAATATTTTGTTCCGGAGGAAATCACTAATGTTCCAGCTTTTCGCGCTCCTCACTCTTTTGCCTTTTTCTCAAAACGCCCTTTCCGATGACGGCCACGCCCATCTCGCCTTTGAGAACGGCCTGCACGCGCATTTGAGCTGGGTAAAAGCTCCCGTGGGCCGGGGTGAGGAGTCGCAGATGCGCCTCGACTGGTACGACGGCTCCACCCACAACCGCGTGGAGCCAGGCCTTCCCTTTGAAGTGGTGCTTTGGATGCCCTCGATGGGCCATGGCTCCGCCCCCACAAAGATCGATCCTGTGGCCAACGATCAGGGGCAGGCAGTGCCCGGCGCCTATCTCGTGAGCCGGATGTATTTCGTGATGCCGGGAGACTGGGACATCCGCGTGAACCTCACCCACCGCAATGGCCGGAAAGAGACGAAGGCCTGGTCGATCATGCTGGGCGGTGGGCATGGCGGGCACCACTAAGGCCCGCGCGCCTCAGCTCTTCAGCAGCGAAGCGAAGCTATCGAGGATCACGAGCGCATTCTGCTCGGCATCTCCTTTCGAGATGGTGCGAATCCTCTGGATCACATGCTGGTTCAGCGTATTCAGATTGGCGAAGATTTGGTCCAGCTCTTTTGCTTCAAAATCGGCAGGCTCGCCCTTCCGCTTTTTTTCTAGCTGCATCACCAGATAGCCACCGAGCACTCTCAGCTTGGTTTCCTCCACCGTGGCGAAGGGCAGATGGCTTTGCGCCAGCGAGCGCAAAAATTCCATATGGGAACAATCCGAGGTGCTCATGATGAGGCCGAAGAGGCTCTGCAAGCCGGTTTGCAGATCCGTTTGCTTTCCGTAGAATCGCTCCTGGCCTTTCACAAATACCGTGGCTTTTTTGAAACTCTTCTCGTCTTTGAACCGGTCCGCTACGAGCGCCAGATTGCGGGCCACCGGGCAGTGCTTCTTCTGCTCCTCGGTATAAGGGCAATGCGGGCATTTATTGTGGCCGAGCTCCGTCCAGGCAGGAGCCTCCGCATCGGCCACGGGGGATTCGAGCATTCCCGAATCGCTTAACTGCAGGGAAAAGGAGCGTTCGCTTCCATCCTCAAATTTGAAGTTGTACTCGAACTTCCTCGCCATCGCTCAAAATCGCCTGTCGAAGAAGATCACGGCTCCATAAAGAAAGGTGATCAAGGCCACCACTAGGGCGCCCACGAAATAACGGTTGGTGAAAAGGTCCTGGAGTGTGGCTGGCATAATTTGATCCCTTATCGTAATTATCGGACCGATTTCTGAGGGAATTCCATCCTACCGCTCCCAGGTAAGCACTCTTTTCCGTAAGCTCCCGGTCATGGCAATCCGATAGGACGGAATGAGAATGCTTCCCGCGCTAGCCCTGGCCCTTGCCCTGATCAGCCTGAGCAACTGCTCCCGCACCCGCCTCGGGCGCACCCCTCAGGAGAGCTTGATGAGCACCATCCGCGAGCCCCTCTCCCGCTCCTGCTCCACCCTGGAAAGCCCCGCCGATTACTGCGGCATCGAGGCCCTCACCAAAGCTTCATCTTATTCCGAAAACCAGCGGCAGTGCGTGCGTTTTTACCAGGCCGCCATCGACTCCGCCAACATCCAGTGCAGCTACCAGGAAGAGCTCGCCTATATCCATCGCGCCGGAGCCCTGAGCCGCACCGACTATATCACCGACCGCTTGAGGCAGATCCACATCAAATACGGAAAGCGCGCGGCCGTCCTGAACGATGAACTGGAAGAGGCCTACCGCGACAGCCAGCAATGGACCGACGAGCAAGACCTCACCTACCACAACGTGGCTTGGTCGCTGCGCTCTTTCCGCTCCAAGATCCGCCTCGAGAAACCCCGCTCCGATCGCCAGCCGGCCAGTGAGGTTTCCCCGGAGTCCCTCGGCCGAATGCCCCGGGAGGAAACTCCCGAGCTCATGCGGAAGCTGATCATTCCCTTGAACACAGCCCACTAACTCAGCCAGCCCTCAAGATGTCGGCCCCGAGATGGGTGCGCTCGCCGAACTCCTCTCCTCCATGCCTGCCTGTAAGCACCGCCTTCGCCAAACCCGCCAGCTGCACCATTTTTCCGGAGGATTTTTCCCAGTAGTCGGCGGCGTGCACTCTCACCCTCAGCAAAGTAAGCTCCGGATCATAAGGCCCCAGGGGAAACCAGGCCTTTAAGGAATGCGTCCAAAGCTCTTGGGATTTCTGGCGATCGTCGATCAGCTCCGCCTCGCCGCTCAACGATACATACAGGGAGGCATGAGGAAGGGAAAAGGTGAGGTTCACCCTCTTGTCCATCTTCACGTCTTTGGCCATCGCGGAACTTCGCCCCAGCACGAACCATAAATCACCGCTCACATCGTCTGCCGCCTGCAGAGTCATGGGACGGGAGCGAAGCCCGCTTCCATCTTCCGCGTAAGTAGTGAGCATGGCCAGCTGAATCCCCCTCACCAGCTCGTGCAAACGGCGGATCCTTCCGTCATGCCCTTCCCTATCCAAAGAATTTTCGTGGCGCATAAGATCTCTTCCTTTCCAGGAGACATGGATCAATTAGGTCTATCGCGCGCCAGCGATGCAGGAACCACACCAGCCTCTTATATAAGATCTTTTCGGTTTGAGTTTTCACTCCCCTGCCCTAAAAATATCGTATGGAAAAAATCCAATGGATCGATAGCGTGAAACTCCTTCCCCTCTATCTGCTCTTCATGGGCACCTTTGGCCAGGCCAGCCTGGAGAAATGGATGTCGGGAGGAGTGCCGGATTGGTTCAAAGCCCAGTTCGAGAAAACGATCCTGAACCCTTTCCCCGGATCGATAAAGCTGAACTATTACTTCATCGCCACCCTGGAACTTTGCGTGGTGGCGCTTTTTTTCTGGAGCGGAGTGCAGCTCGAGTTCATCGCGGGAAGAGAGAAGTTTTTCCTGAAGGGCGCCCTGGTTCTGGCGCTCTTTGTTTTCTTCGCCCTTGGATTCGGCCTTCGTATTTCGGGCGACTACCAGGGAGCCGCCAATCTGTTCGCCTATTTCGGCGTGACTTTGCTGGCCCTGATCTATGTAGAGTTCATGATGGTGGGGCTTCTCGGCGGCTGACACAGCCTAGAGGGCGGAAAAGAAAGAGCGCGCCCTCAGCTCGAGGCTCGGGCTAAGCCCGGTGGTTTTCCAGCTGATCTTATTCTCTTTATCGATCAGGAGAAGCGTGGGCGTAGCCGCCACGGAATACAAACGGGAGGCGGCGCTGTCGGAATCGAGAGCCACGCGAAAGGGATAGGGCTCCCGCCGAAGGTGGCTTTCCACGGTTTCCTGCCTTTCCCCAAAGGAAACAGCCAGCACTCTCTCTTTCGGGATTTCCCCATTCTCCACCATTCTCTTGATTCTCTTCAGCTCCAGGCGGCAGGGGCCGCACCAGGTGGCCCAGAACACGATCATCTGCGGCCCCTCGATGGGCAGGGAAAGAGAGGAGGTTCTGCCAGCGGAAAGCTCCTGCACCACGGCTCGCGGAGCCGCCTCCCCTTGCGCCTGGTAGTTCCCGGTCCATACCGGCAGGCGCTGAAGAAATACGGCCGCCGCGAACAGCAGCAGCAGCAGATTAAGCGCGCGCCCCATCCAGAGCTTCACGCCGCGATTCCGAAGATTTCCTGGATCGCGCTCTGAAGCGTTTCCTTCGGCGCAAACCCGGAGGCCATGGCGGGCTGGCCCTCTTTGGGGATGAACAACAGGGCGGGAATCCCCTTCACACCGAAAAGCGAGGCGAGCTCCGGATGAGCCTCGGTGTCCACCTTGAACACGTCCACCTTGCCTGCGTAGTGCTGGGAGATCTCCTCAAGCACGGGAGCCAGAGCACGGCAGGGGCCGCACCAATCGGCATAGAAGTCCACGATGGCCGGGCGATCCCCACGGAAGCTCCAATCACCGCCCTTTTGAAAATCGAATATCTTCTCCCGGAACGTATCGGCATTGAGTTTTTCCATAAAATCTCCTTCCCTTTTATTATATTATCATTTTATAATATGTCAATATGATGATTCGTTCCACCTCAATATCATTGAAGAAAATGCAGGGGTCCTGCCACGAGATCGCGGCGCTTTTGAAAGCCCTCTCTCACCCCGAGCGCCTTCTTGTGCTGGGCCGCCTGGCCAGGGGCGCGAGCACGGTTTCCGATCTGGTGGAGAACTCCGGCATCTCTCAATCGCAGATGTCGCACTTTTTAAGCCGCTTGAAGCTCGAAGGCCTCGTGCAGTGCGAGCGACAGGGAAAATTTCGTATCTATTCTCTTGCCGATCCAAGGCTGGCGCGGCTGCTCCGGGTGATTCAGGAAGAATACTGCCGGAGCTGAAAGGAAAAATGGAGCCGCATAATTTTGTATTCCCCGCTCTCGTGATCGCTTTCTTCGGGTGGCGCTTCTGGAGATTCCGCCAGGTGAAAGCCCAGCTGCCTGCGCTTCTTCAGGAAGGGGCCGTGGTGGTAGACGTTCGCAGCCCCGGAGAATTTGCCTCCGGATCCCGCCCGGGCTCCGTAAATATTCCCCTCGACCAGCTGAACGCCAGATGGAAGGAACTTGACCCAAAGCGCCCCATCATTCTTTGCTGCGCCTCAGGCACGCGGAGCGGAATGGCCGCCGCACTGCTTAAAAAGCACGGCCTGCGGGTTATGAATGCAGGGCCTTGGACCAATACGCTCTGAGCCAATCCTTCTTTTGTTTTCAATCCTTGGATGAAATCCACTCTTCAGGCCTTGCCAAAGCCTCCATTCGGCACTATTCTATTAGTATATAAGTTTACGAACTAATAAATTTATTGACCTGACGACCGATAAGATAGATAAGCGAAGCAAGAGGAACCGGGAAGGAGACCTGAATGCGAAACAAAAAAAGCAAAGACCTCACGATCTACGAGATGCAGGCGGAAATCTGCGCGGCTCTCGCCAGCCCGGTTCGCCTTCGCATTCTCGAGCTCGTTTCCGAACGAGAACACACCAGCTCCGAGCTTCTCGAAGAGCTTGGCATCCCCAAAGCCAATCTCTCGCAGCACCTCTCCGTGCTCCGAGATGCTGGCATTCTCAGCACCAGAAAAGAGGGTCTCTTCCAATACGCCAGCCTGGCTCTCCCCAAAATAAAAGACGCCTGCGCCATCGTGACCAAAGTGCTGATGGAAAAAATCGAGAAAGAAGAAAAAAGCCGGGCCGAACTGAGACGCGAACTGATCGCACGCCGCTGAGGAATTTATGAAAAAAACAACCCTACTTCCAATCCACCTCCTCCTTCTCTCCGCCTCCGCCTCCGGCGCGAGCCTCGAATCCGTATGGAGCGAGATCCAGCGCGGATCGAAAGCCGTGGAAGCCTCGCGCCTGGAGCTCGAAGCCGCGGAAGCCGGCCACAGCCGAGCCTCCCGCCACTGGCTGCCGAGAGTGTACCTCAACGCGCGCGGCTATCAGACAAACGATCCCGGCGCCTCCTTCTTCGGCCTTCTTTCCCAGCGCTCCGTTACCGCCGCGGATTTCAATCCCACGAGCCTCAATCACCCGGAAAGCCGCTTTTTCGCGGGAGGAGCCCTCGGCATCGATCTTCCTCTCTATGAAGGAGGCATGAGAACCGCCGCCAAGAGCTTCCAAACACACCAGGTGGCCGCCAAATCGAGCGAGCTTGCGGGCACGAAAAACGCCCAATACCTCGAAGTAGCCAAAGCCTACTCCGCCCTCCTCACCTACTCGCGCCAGAGAAAAGGCCTCGAGCATCTCTCGGCCAGCGTGAACCGCGTGCTGGCCCGCTACAAGATCGGAGTGCGCTCCAATCCCGTAGGGTATTCCGGATTACTCGGCCTGAAAACCCTCAAGAACCGCATCGATGCCAGCCTCGCCGCCAATACCGCCGGCGAAAATGCTGCCCGCCTTGCCTTGCGCGAGATGGGATACCGGAAGGAAAAGTGGGAGCCTCAAACCCTCGGCGCCACCGCCTTCGCTGCGAAATACCTGGATGCCGCCCAAGGCGAATCCACTTCTCTCTCCGCCCTTCGCGGACAAGCTCTCTCCGCCAAAGAAGGCGCGAAGATGGAAGGAGCCCGGTATCTGCCGCGAGTGGGCCTTTTTGCGGAAGAGTCTCTCTTTCACGGGAAGCGCTCCACCGAAACCGGCTGGGCCGCGGGCCTATACTTGCAGTGGAACCTCTTTAACCCCAATGAATCGGGCCTGGCGCACGAAGCAAGGCTTCGCGCCGCGGCCGCCGAGAGCGGCTCCATCGCCCTCGAAGAAAGAGAGCGCGCGGAGGTGGCCGGGCTGGAGCAGGCCCTCGAAGCCACCCGGGCCGGCCTGAAGCTCTCGGAAACCAGTGAAGCCCTTCTCGAAGAACAAACGCAAGTGGCGGAAAGCCTGTTCCGCACCGGCTCCATTCCGGCCCTGCAGCTGGTGGAAGCCCTTTCGCGCCGCCTCGACCTGATTCTCGCCCATGCCGAAGCCGAGCAGGCCCTCGTTCGCCTCTCTGCCGATCGCGCCGCCCGCAGCGGATTCCGGGCCCCTGAACCCAAGGAGAACCTATGAAACACGAAGCACCCCTAGGATTTGCCGGCAAGCTCGCCAAAGCTTTCGTTCATTCCAACCTCACTCCGGTGCTGGCCCTCTCGAGCATTCTCCTCGGCCTGCTCGCGGTAGCCTTCACTCCCAAGGAGGAGGAGCCACAGATCTCGGTGCCCATGATCGATATCCGCACCGCCGCCCCCGGCTTTACGGCCGCCGAGGTGGAGCGCAAGGTAACCGAGCCAATCGAGAGAGGCGTATGGGGCCTCGACGGAGTGGAATACGTTTACTCCACCAGCCAGCCGCACGGCAGCCTCGTAACCGTTCGCTTCAAAGTGGGCGAGCCCATGGAGCCGAGCCTCGTGAAGGTTCACCACAAGCTGATGGGCCTTCGCCAGGATCTCCCCCCCAACGCATTGGCTCCCACCGTGCGCTCCTTCTCCATCGACGACGTGCCTTTCCTTGTTCTCAGCTTCAGCTCCGAGAAACGAAACGGATTTGACCTTCGCTCTCTCGTGGCCCCCCTCGCCCGCGAGCTCTCCAGCACCCCCGATCTTTCGAAAGTGGAGCTGCTCGGCGGCCAGAAGCGCGCCGTGCGCGTGATCGCGGATCCCAAAAAACTCGCGGCCCGGGGCGTCTCGCTCCTTTCCCTCGCCCAGGCGCTCCAGAAAAACGATGCCCTCGCCCCTGCCGGCAAAAACTGGAGTGAGACCGAAACCTTCGACGTAGACGTGGGCGGCCGCTTGCGCAATGCGAACGACGTTAAAGCCATAGCTGTTGGCCAGAGAGCCGGCACCGTAGTGAAGGTGGGCGATGTGGCGGAAGTTACCGATGGCCCAGAAGAGCTCACCCGTGCCTCTGTGCTTCTTGAGAAAGGGCGCTCCCCGGAAACCGCCGTGAGCGTGGTGTTCGCCAAGAGAAAAGGAACCAATGTGGTGAGCCTCGCCGGTGAATTGATGGAGAGAGCTGAGGCCTTTTCCGCCTCCCTCCCTTCCGACGTCAAGATGACCGTGGTGCGCGACTACGGCAGCACCGCTGCCGATAAGTCGAAAGAACTGATCGAGCACCTGCTGCTTGCCACGCTGTCGGTATCGGTGCTCATCGCCGTGGTGATGGGCTTGCGCGCCTCTCTGGTGGTGGCCACCGCCATTCCGGTAACGCTCGCGCTCACCCTCGCGATCTACTATTTCTTTGGCTACACCCTCAATCGGGTAACCTTGTTCGCCCTGATTTTCTCGATCGGCATCCTCGTGGACGATGCCATCGTGGTGGTGGAGAATATCGAGCGCCACCTGAAAAACGGCAAAGACAGTCTCGTGAAAGCCACGATCCGCGCCGTATCAGAGGTGGGCAATCCCACGATCCTGGCCACCTTCACGGTGATCGCAGCGATTCTGCCCATGGCTTTCGTGCGCGGCTTGATGGGCCCCTATATGAAGCCGATTCCGGTGGGAGCCAGCCTCGCGATGATCCTCTCGCTCTTTGTGGCCTTCATCGTAACCCCCTGGGCCGCGGTGAAGCTCCTGAAGGCCCATGAAGGCAGCCACGAACCCGAGCTCGGCCGCCTGGACCGCCTCTATCAGAAGGTGATGGAAAAGCTTCTGGGCACCAAGAGAGCGGCCGCCGCTTTCCTCGCGCTTACTCTCTTTCTCTTCCTGGCAGGAGCCAGCCTTGTTTACTTCAAGGCAGTAAAAGTGAAGATGCTTCCGTTCGACAACAAGCAGGAGTTCCAGGTGCTGGTGGACTACCCCACCACCACTCCGCTCTCGCGCAATATCGAATGGACCCGCGAGCTGGCCGCCAAACTTCTTCAGCACCCCGAAGTGGAAAAGGTGCAGGTGTTTTCCGGGGAAGCGGCTCCTTATTCCTTCTCAGGAATGGTGAAGCACACCTTCCTGCGGGAAGCGGATTACAAGAGCGATCTCCAGGTGGTGCTTACCGAGAAAAGCCACCGCAAGGCCTCGAGCCACGAGATCATCGAAGCGCTCCGACCGGTGGTGGCCAGCTTCGGCAGAGAGAAGAGGGCCGTAACCAAGGTGCTCGAGATCCCGCCCGGCCCTCCCGTACTCGCCACCATGCTGGCCGAAATTTACGGCCCGGACGAGAAAACCCGCCGGGAAGTGGCCCGGGAAATCGAAGGCATCTTCGCCCAGGAGCCGAGCGTGGCGGATCTTGATTCCACGCTCCGCCCGGAACGCTCCCGCCTCGTATACCGCTACGACCACGCGGCCGGAGGGCTCGCGGGCACCAGCGCCACGGAGGCCATGCAGCTCGGAAGGCTGCTCTTCTCCGAAAACTCTCTCGCCGGCTTGAGCGATGTATCAGCGCCGGAAGAGATCTCCGTGAACCTCTCCGTGGCGCAGGCCGCGAGAGCCGGCAAGGATCCCTTCGCCTCGCTGATCCTTCCTTCCTTTGAGGCGGGAAGCGCTTCGGCGGCCCGGGTGCTCGATCAGCCCAAGGTGGAGGAAACCCACGCGCTCTTCCGCAAGAACCTCAAGCCGGTGCACTACGTGATGAGCGAGCTGTCGGGAGCCGAGGAAGCTCCGGTTTACGGCATCCTCAAACTGCAACCGCAGATCAAATACCCGGTTCAAACCGCCGAAGTGCCCTGGAACACCCGGGAGCCCGTGGTGAAGTGGGACGGGGAATGGTTCATCACCTACGAAGTGTTCCGCGATCTCGGGGGCGCCTTCGCAGTAGTGATGGTGCTGATCTATGTGCTCGTTCTAGGCTGGTTCCGATCCTATGCGGTTCCGCTCGTGATCATGGCGCCGATTCCGATCAGCCTCATCGGCATCCTTCCCGGACATGCCATTCTCGGCTCCTACTTCACGGCCACCTCGATGATCGGCTTCATCGCCGGCGCGGGCATCATCGTGCGAAACTCCATCATCCTCGTGGACTTCATCGAACACCAGCTGCAATCGGGCATGAGCCTGAAAGAAGCCGTGGTAAGCGCCGGCGTGCTCCGCTTCCGCCCCATGCTTCTCACGGCCGCGGCGGTAGTGGTGGGAAGCTCGGTAATGCTGTTTGACCCCATCTTCCAGGGGCTGGCCGTGAGCCTGATCTTCGGCGAAGTGGCGGCCACCATCCTGAGCCGGTTCGCCGTGCCCGTGCTCTACTATTGGTTCCTCGGAAACTCACGCCTGCGCCAGGTGATGGCCGGGCCCTCAACAGAAGGAGAACACCATGACCACTGAGAATATCGTAAGAGCGGCGGCCGGCACCTTCGTGCTGGCAAGCCTGGCCCTCTCCCACTACCACTCCCCCAACTGGCTGTTTTTTACGGCCTTCGTGGGAGCCAACCTCCTGCAATCGAGCTTTACGGGCCTCTGCCCTCTGGAGATGATGCTGAAAAAAGTGAGAAAGGAAGCCTGAATTGATCTGGCCGTTCCGGCGAAAAGCTCAAGAGCCCCCGAGAGCTCGCATCGCTCTCCGAATGGAAGCCATCGGGGGGCAGGGAGCCCATTCCGCGGGAAAAATCCTCGCGGAAGCCGCGGTTCTGGGCATGGGCTTCAATGGCAATCACTTCTCCAGTTTTGGTTCTGAAAAGCGAGGCACGCCGGTTCGCTCCTTTGTTCGCATCTCCACCGATGGAAGCCCCGTGCGAAGCGCCTCCTTTATCCGGCACCCGGATCTTCTGGTGATCTTCCACGAATCCCTGATCGCCACCCAGCAGGAAACCCTCGAAGGCTCCGGGCCCCGAACCACCCTGGTGATCAACACCCGCCATCCGCCGAGCTGGGTGCCTCTCGGCAGGAACCGCAGCGCCCAACGGATCCTGGCTCTCGACGCCACCACGATCGCCAGGAAGCACGGTTGCGGCCTCAACGCCGTGATGCTGGGGGCGATTTCGAAAGTGATGCCCGAGCTCAGTGAAGAAAAGCTCCGCGAGGCCTTCCGGAATTTTTTCGCTCGTCTCACCGAAAGCCAGAAGCAAAAGAACCTTTCCGGCTTCGAAGCAGGAGCGAGAGCGGTGCTCAACGAACCCTTCCACCCCGATCAGGCCCAGCTCGATCCTCCTTTGCCCCCCCACCCGCGCCTCGGTTATCTCAATGCTCCGCCGGGGGGACTGATTCTCGAGCCGGGCAATACTCTTCTCAAAGACAATAGCGCCAGCCGGAAAGGCATGGCCCCCCGCCTCGATCCGAGAGTGTGCTTCCATTGCGGCTGGTGCGATATGGTATGCCCGGATTTCTGCTTCGTATGGAAGCGGAATGCCGAGGGAAAGCCGGAGCTCCAGGGCATCGACTATCAGTTCTGCAAAGGCTGCCAGAAATGCGTGGCGGCCTGCCCGGTGCAGGCCCTGAGCCAGGTGCCGGAAGACGAGATCCCCGTGGGGGAAAAGCTGACCCACTTCCCAAAAGCAGGAGATGCACCATGAAATCCGCCGCCCAGGAAAAAAAATTCCTCACGGGAAACGAAATGGCAGCGGAAGCCGCCAAAGCCATCAACTTCCACTTCATGGGATTTTACCCTATCACCCCGAGCACGGAGATCGCCCAGATCGTGGATGCGATGAAGGCCAGAGGCGAGCTCTCCACCACACTACTGGCGGCGGATGGGGAGCACGGTGCCGCCGGGGCCTGTTTTGGCGCCAGCACCGGAGGCGCGCGGGTGATGAACGCAACGAGCGCCAACGGCTTTCTCTACAGCCTGGAACAGTTGCCCGTGCAGGCCGGATCCCGTCTGCCGATGCTTCTCCATCTGGTAACCCGCTCCGTAAGCGGGCCTCTCGACATCCGCTGCGACCATTCCGATCTCGCCTTCGCTCTCCAAACCGGATGGATCATCCTGCTCGCTTCGAATCCCCAGGCCGTTTATGACCTCAGCATTCTCGGGCTCAAACTTGGAGAGCATCCTGAAGTGCGCCTGCCGGTGATGGTAGTAAGCGACGGCTTCTTCACCTCTCACCAGCGGCAGGCAGTGGAGATTTTTTCCGACCGCTCCGTGGTGCAATCCTTCCTCGGTCCCCGAGACAACAAATTCACCAGCCTTGACCCGAGGCGGCCCGTAACGATCGGGCCCTATATGAACGATCCTGACCTCATCAACAACAAATTCCAGCTCCACCAGGCGCACGAGAACGCCGCCCGCCTCTTTCCTCTTCTGGCCGCGGAATTCGAAAAAATCTCCGGGCGCTCTTATCCCGCGATGGAATCCCACGGCCCCCTCGATGCCGAAGCCGGCCTCTTCCTTCTGAACTCCGCGGCCGAAACCGCCCGCGACGCCCACGAAAAACTGACCGCGGAAGGGAAAAAGCTGCGCCTGCTTCGCCCCAACCTCCTCCGGCCCTTTCCCGCCGAGGAGCTCAAACAGCTCACGCACGGCTTGAGATCTCTTGTGATCGGCGAGCGAAGCGACACCCCCGGTAGCTCCGGGGGCCCGCTCGGCCACGAGGTGAGATCCGCCCTTCTTGCCGACCATCATTGCGATATCGCTGCCCTCTCAAGAATCTTCGGCCTGGGCGGCAAGGATTTCCGCGAGGAAGACGCCGAAAACCTCTTCGAACTCGGGCTCAGAGCCGCCCGCAATCCGGGAGCGGAAGCGTCCTTCGGCTTCCTGGGCACGTTTGCCGGAGACGAAGGCGTGCTGCCACCCAAAGTGCTGGAGCCGCTCAGCCGGGAAGCCTGGAGCCCTGGGCTGGTGAACGTGAAAGAAGAAAGAAATGGAAAAATGCGCCTCAAGGTGGAGGTGGCCGATCTGGCGGAGCTCGCCCTGAAGCCCAAAAGAATCGCCCCTGGGCATGGAGCCTGTCCGGGGTGCGGGATCTTTCCGGGCCTCGACCAGTTCTTCAAGGGCATCGAGGGCGATGTGGTGGCTCTCTACCATACCGGCTGCGCCATGGTGGTAACCACCGATTATCCCTTCAGCGCCCATCGGATCACCTATCTGCATAACCTCTTCCAGAATGGCGCCCCCACCTTGGCCGGCCTGGTGGAAGCCTACCTCGAAAAAAAGCGAAGAGGGGAGATCGCAGCGTCGGAGCAGATCACCTTTGTGATGATCACCGGCGACGGCGGGATGGATATCGGCATGGGCCCCACCATAGGCACCGCTCTTCGGAACCATCCCATGATCATCCTGGAATACGACAACCAGGGCTATATGAATACCGGCGGCCAGCTAAGCTATACCACCCCGCTCGGAAAGGAAACGAGCACCAGCCACGTGGGCAAATTCTCCCATGGCAAGAGCTTCCACCATAAAGATACCGCTTCCATCATGGCAGCTACCGGCATTCCCTATGTGTTCACGGCCATAGAAGGCCTCGGAACGGATCTGATCTCCAAAGCGGCCAAAGCCCAATGGCACGCCCGGCATTCGGGCCTCGCTTTCGGCAAGATTTTGGTGAGCTGCCCGCTCAATTGGTCGGCGGAGGAAAAGGAAGGGCGGGAGATCCTGCAGCTCGCGGCGGACTCCTGCTTCTTTCCGTTATACGAGATTGAGCACGGCCTCACGGCCCTGAGCTATGATCCGGAAAAGGAAGGCAAAAAAACTCCGGTGAAAGAGTGGCTGGCAAAAATGGGGCGAACGCGCCACCTGCTGAAGCCCGAGCACGCGGAAAGCCTGGAAGCTCTGCAACTCGAACTGGACAGGCGCTGGGCCAGGCTCAAGGCGAGAGCGGAGCATCCCCTTCTCTGATAAAGCCGAGGCCCCGCCGTCTCAAAGAGGGCAGTGCTCCTCCCCCGGGCGGTTCCAGGCCGCCACTTCCTGAAGGAAGGGAAGCTGGCCACGGGTTACGTAGGGAGTCCAGGGGCCGCCCTCGCGGTACATCTCTTCCCTGGCCTTTTCGAACGAGCACCCTTGCTTGAGGATGCGGAAAGAAGCCACCGTTACCCCCGTGCGGTCCACACCGAAAAAACAATGCAGATAGACGGGCTGGAGCTCGGGAGAGCTCATCTTTTCCACGGCCGCGAGCACGGCGGTACGGTCTTCCTCGTCGAGAACATGATCGCTTCCCGTAGCCAAAGGGTGCCGGTGGTATCCCAAGCCCAAGCCAAGCGCGATGCGCTCGCTTTCGGCGATCTCTTCGGGCTTTTCTCCCGGCTGGGAAGGCAAACCCTTGCCCTGAAGATTGATGATGTTCCGGATTCCTTTCTGAGAAAGGAACTGAAGCGATTTCTCTTTCCCGGGCCGCCCACCCCGGTAAATCCCTGGCGATACTTCCCGGAAACCAAATCCGCTTTCATCTCCCGCCCAACCGTTCCCCGAGCACAGCAAACCAAACAACAAGGCAAAAACTACCATCGTCCCCCCTATGCAATAGGGAATATCTTTCTAGAAAACCGGAAATGGCTCCATCACAAAAAATCGCTCGTTTCTCGCCGATCGGCCAACCATCTGATTTCAGGCACTTGCCGCACCATTCTAAAGCGGGAAAAATTCCTTTTTTGGTTTCCATCGCTTTAGGTCTAGGGCATAAATGGGCGCCCTGAATTGAGCCTTTTCACTGAGGATGCCATGAATCTTTTGACCCGCGTTTCCCTTTCCCTAACTGTTGCCGCTTGCCTTTCCAGCCAGGCATTTGCAGGCGCGTCAGACATCACCTTCACCGCTGACGAGATCGCGGCGAGCAATATGCACGCTCACCAGATTTCCGAAACGGCTTCCGCCTGCCTTACCCGCACCTGGAACGAACACACTGCCTTCTATAAGGCGAACAAGTATTCGAAGTTCTATGGCAGCCGGCACCCCAGATACAAAACCGCCGAAGGCCGCAAGCAGGCGCTTCTTTCGATCCTTCCTGAGCTCGCCAAGCGGGTGAAGAAGAGGGATCCTAACGCGATCGCGGAATTGAACCGCCGGGAACGCGAGCTTGAAACCACTTCTTGCGTAGGCCTCGCTCTAACTTGCCTGGGCGAAGGTTTCCGCGCCGTGGGAATGGACTCCACCTGGAGCAAGATCTGGAATTGGGTAGGCCGAGGCGGCCCGGATGGAACCCCGCTCTTCTACGGTACCGATCTCCAAAAAGCTCTCGTGGACCTTGGCTGGAAGAGCCTCTACTGGAATCCCGATCTTTCGATGAACCAGGAGTGGGACAGCCTTGAGCGCGCATTCAACCCCCTGCAGGACGGCAAGGACTGGAACCCGGTTTGGGGCGGTCACGTTTACCGCTGGAGCCAGGTGCTGAAAAAGCGCGACTACTACGGAATCCCCGTTCACGACATACAGACGCTGGTAAATTTCGGAATCACCCCGGGTTCGGATTTCAAAACGGTACCCTTCTTTGTGGGCACCGCGCATGCCGGCTACCACGTGTTCCCCGGATTTCGCGGCCAGGTGATCGAAGCCCACTCGATGCGGGATATGAAGAGCTATAACAATATGGAAGTGGGCCAGTTCAACCCGCTCTACCAGCCGATCAATGGCGTGCAGAACGGAAACGGCGCCCCCAAGTGGACCCGCTCCGAGCACTACCGCTCGGGCATGATCGTGGTTCCTCCCGGTTACCTTTCGGAAAAACCTTATGCCATTCCCGCCCGCGCGGTGAACACTCCTCCGAACGGAACCGTGCCTCCAGAGCCTCGTTATGACGAGCCTCGCTGGGATGACCGCGATCCTTACCGAAGAGAAGACCGCTCCCGCCGCCGCCGTGGCCGCGATTGCTGGTTCATCTTCTGCCGCTAGTTCGGTAGCAGAGCAAAAAGAAAAACCCGCCCTCAGGAGGCGGGTTTTTCTTTTTCTGCGGCCCACGGATCCGGCCGCCGGATTCAGGCTACCCTGTTTTTATCGCCCTTGTTTACATCGATCGTCTTCCTCTCGCTCTTGCTTCCCAGTAGGCGGCTGAAGATACCTCCCGAATCGGAATCACCGATTTTTACCGTCTTCGGCTTGGCGGCTTCGCTCTTGGGCACATACACCCTCAGCACGCCATCAGAATACTGGGCTTCGATTTTCGCGGCTTCCACATGAGTCGGAAGCGCGAAAGCTCTCTGGAAGCGGCCATAGCGCCGTTCGCTATAACCCTTGCTTTTTTCCTCCTGCTTGCGCTCCCCGGAAATCAGAATCGAATCATTCACGATCTCAATGTTCAGATCCTCTTTCTTCATTCCCGGCACATCGATCGTCAGCAGGAAGTGGTCGTCCGCTTCCTCGATATCCGTCATCGGATGCCAGGCGGAAGCGAACTCGCCTCCCGTAAACACGCTCGGGGTGGACCAGAAATCATCGAACAACCGGTCCAGCTCCCGCCGAAACTCGGGAAGGCCAGAGCTTCTTGGGCTTAGATAATTAAACATACTCATACCTCCTTCTTATTTTTGTAATGTTTCATACAGCTGCTTTGGTAGCTGCATAAA
The DNA here is from genome assembly GCA_964612065.1 of uncultured Bdellovibrionales bacterium. Taxonomy (GTDB): domain Bacteria; phylum Bdellovibrionota; class UBA1018; order CAIPTA01; family CAIPTA01; genus JAKFYM01. The sequence goes on from CAZTCD010000028.1 coordinate 39,227, forward strand.
GCGTTCTAATTCTCACACAGAAAAGTTGGAGCCGAAGAAGCGCATGTCAAGGGGCAGTCGGCAAAGAAAAGCCCGCACACCCGCGAGAAGCGCCGCGAAAATAGATTTTGGTTATATGTCGTTTTTTGTCAAGTGAGGGGCGTGAGCTTGAAAAGGGGCAGCTGGCCCCGCGATATATCAGTCCGCGTACACGGGATCGGCAAGAGAGGCTGGCATCCTGTTCGGAGAAGACGATGGGGAAGCAGCATCAGGGATCTTTATTTCCTCCCTGGACTCCTTCTCCGGCTCGGGTGGGTTGGAGTAAAAAACCGAAGCTACCATGTCCGGCTCGCTGGCAAGCCCAGGCAGGCGCACGGAGCTGGCCGCATAGCGCCCTTTGTCGTCCGTCACGTGCCATTTCCCGTCAGGAGTGCGCACGGCCACATTGTTCCAGTCGTCGGTGAGAAGCACGATCCCGCGCTCGGTGGTGATCTTCTTTTTCCAACGCCCCCCCTTGGCGGTTTCCACTCGATTGGTTCCTTTTGCTTTTCCTTTTCTGTAAGCGCTGTAGGCGGCGGCATAGGCCAGGCGTCCGTTCCTGTCATCGGTATTCATCGGATCGATCATGGTGGCGCTGCCGGTGTTCACCCGGGCAAAATGAAAACTGCCGTCTCGGTGCACCCAGCGGCCGCGGTTGCCGAGCTTCACGGTGTGGCCATAGGGCTGGTAAGACCCCTGCTCAGGATACCAGCGCCAGTAAGGGGCATCGGCATGGGCGCTTGCACCAAGCAAAATACCGATTCCCGCCGCCATTTGGATCATTCGCTTCAAGAGACGCTCCCGGTTCTCAGGATATCAAAAGATCCATAAGGCAGGCACTGTGTCCGAGCTGATACACCCCCTGCTCGCGTTGACTCATAAAAAACGACACCGAGCTGGGTGCTGAGGAATGTGAGGTGAG
>CAZTCD010000029.1:0-39608 GCA_964612065.1 uncultured Bdellovibrionales bacterium
CGAAAAACCCCTTTCGATCGTGAAAACCCTGATCTTCCTTGCCGGCCTCCTGAATCTCCGCCTGATTGCGGAAGGCGTGGAAACCAACGAACAAAGAAACCTGCTCCGCATGCTGGGTGTGCCGATGGGACAGGGCTTCCTGTTCGCCAAGCCCATGCCTTATTCCGACTTCGTAGCCACTCTCGACACCGTGACTCAACCCAAAGCAGCATAACTCACGGCGTTGAGGCATTTTTCCACGCCCCTATCTGCCCCCTTTCGCAATGGCATCCCGTCTGCAATCCTTTTCGTGCAGCTTCCTGAAGAATGTTCGAAAGGAGATGAGGCATGGCGAGAAAAGCAAACGGCAAAGCAAAACCCCCTCTCACAAAACGGGCCCGGCAAAGAAGGCTCTCCGGACGGGACCTCCCGATCGAACGGGTGCTGGTGGTGCATTCCACGGATACGGACGACGCCCCCAACCGCGATCTGCAGGAGGCATATGCGGACGAAAATATTGAACGCTTGCAGGAAAATGCCGGAACGGCACCGGAGGGAGAAGAGCTGCGCAAAAAAGAAAGAGACAGGGCCGACTATCGCCCGGACGCCTGAGGCGCACCCTCACCTGCCGTTTCGCCCCTGAGCAGGCTTCGTTTCTCCTCCTCGAGCTTCTCGGCCTTTTTCTTCGCTTCCGCGCTTTCGGCCGCAAGACGCTGGTAGGCCTGGTTCCGGAGGGAGAGCGCGCCTAAGGTGTTCGCATAGGCCGCTTCGAGCTCCACGCGCTCCTGCCGCCACCGCCTCATCCTCACAGCCCTCTCTTCTTCCGCGGCGTCCGGCTCGATGCCGGGCCGGCTCGCCGCCATCAGGCGCCTCCAGCGATCCTCGATGGCTTTCACCCGGGCCTCTCTTCGTTGCAGCTCGGCTCTCAGGGCCCGAACCTCTCTGGTATTGTCGGACCCAGTGGTGGCGCTCAGGTACCACTGCTGCTCCCGCACGGCCACCTTGGCGCTCATCAGGTCGCTCGTGATTTCGGCCAGCTCTCTCTCGTAATCCCAGAGATTCCCCCGCTCCGCCGCCGAAACCTCCTTGGTTGCCGACAACGATTCCGCCGCTTCCGCGAGCAAGGCTCGGTCGCTCGCGCGGAGGTAAGCCCTGAGGGAACTGAGGCGCTGTTCCTCCTCCTGTATCTGCTGCGCGAGCACACTGAGGGCTTCGGCATGGTCTTTGGGAAGCTCAGAGAGCTCAAAATCGATCTCGGCGATCCTCTCTTCCTGATTCCTCCGCGAATCAGGGGAGGTTTTCGGCTCCTTCTTTTTCGCTGCCGCGTTTACCCGGGGCTCGGTGCGCACTACGGATTGCGTTCTCGCCTCCACCAAAGGCCGGGGCGGGCTGCGCTCGAGAAATCGGCCGGCGAGGTATCCCAGCCCGAGGGAAACCCCGATGCCGAGGGGAATCAGAGTGGTTTTATAGATGTCCATGCTGTTCCTCCCTGTGGCGTAAGCGCAATGGCTATGCCAGAAAAAAGCAAAGGCCGCCGGGGGTGATGGCTTATTCCATCACCCTCTTCTTCGCTGCCTGCCAGACGCCGGCCATCAGCATCCCGCCCCCCAGAAAAACCAGGGATCCGGCCAGCCAGCTGGATCGGCCCAGCCCCACTCTCACCGCCGTGATCACCAGCGCGGGAAGGCCGAACAGCAGGAAAGCGTCTGCCACAGCCTTGAGGCGCTCGTGCCCGCGTTTCTTGGAACGAGCCCAAAAAATCCGGGCCACCAGGAATCCGAGAAGCAGGAAGGGAATCAGATCGGCGAGCGCGAACACCTCCGCTCTCTCCTTCACATAGGCCACGAAAGACAGGGTTTGCCCGGGAGCCCCCCTCCGGATGGTGCGCTCGAAAGCCCTGGCTGCGTTCAGCATGCCCGGACCGTATCGGCCCGTCTTCAGCTGGGTCACGAGCTCGTTGCGAAGAACCTGCTGCACGCGAATCTCCGTGAGAGAGGATCTCAACCCCTCCCCTACCGCCACCTCCACCCGCCTTTGGTCGTGCACGAGAAGGAGAAGGAGGGATTTGCCCTGGTCGAGCCCCCATCGTTTCAGGAGGCCGGAAACGAAGGCAGCAGGATCCTTATCCCCGATGGTGGAAAGGAGAACGAAAACCATCTCGGCCTCCCCGGTATGCGCTAGACCGAGGCCAAGGGAATCGAGTTCATCGCGCTCGGCGGGGTTGAGAAGGGAAGGCTCGTCCCACACGAAGGCCTGCCGGGACTGAAGCTCCATAGGATTCGGCACGCTCTCAAGCTCGCGCGCCTGGGCCAAGTGCGGCCAGGAAAGCCCGGGCAGCAGGAAAAAAAGGAGGAGAGCCAGCAGCCTCATTCCCCTATTCTTGCAGAGGCTCAGGCCATTCCGCAAAGCGAGACGGTTTTTTTATCCCGCCCTTCTCTCCTCCGCGCGCCGGAGAGGCAGGCCGAAGTAGCCGTGCACCCGTTTTTCCCAGCTTCGGTCCACCGGAAAGGCCGGATCATAAATGGGAGCCTGCCTCACCACGCTCTCGCCCACACTGAAGCGCAGGGCGCGATCGTCCCAGCGCACGGATTCCACCAGCTCCACGGGCACCAGCACCTGATGCCCCCATACTCGGCTGGTGTCGATCACGAAGTAGCGCATGCTCCAATCCTCTTCATCCATGAGAAAATCGGAGAGCTCCCCGAAAGCGCTACCGAGCGCATTCACCCGGTAGCCTTTGAGTTCCATGGCGGAGCGCAGGTGTGGATCCCCCTCGGGGAGAGGAGATTCGGGCGGAACCGGAGGCGGATAGGCGTCGGCCACCATTCCGGGATAGGGATAGGCTCCCCAGGCAAAGGGACCGCCCCAATAAGCAGGCCAGCCGTAGTGGCTGTGATACCGGGCTTCGATCTGGCGCGAGACCGGAAGGTCCACGCTGATGTCGGGGCTGTCGCGCACCTGGCGCTGGGTGAGATCGAGGGAAACGCGCGAGCGATCGTGCTGGATATCGAGCACGGCATGAGGCGAAATCAAGACCTTGCGCCCTGTAAGCCAGGGGCCGGCCCGCACCACCAGATAGCGGAGCGCCCAGGTGCCGTCGTCGATATAGAGATCCTCCACCACGCCGAGCTCGCCGTCGGTGGCGTCGATTTGGAATCCCCGAAGCTTCAGAATGGAATGCAGCATGATTTCCCTCTCTTGGTGTGTTTCCGGGAGGCGGAACGGTTGATGGCGATCTTCGGGGCCTTTCCTTTCTGCTGGCCCACCCTTGGGTAGAAGCGATGCAAAAGCCATGCGAATGAAGAAGGATACCAGAAGCTGGAGAAGGGAGACATTCAGGGACGGAACGGGGCAATTTGACCAAGGAGAAAAGGCGAATCAAAGGAGGACAAGAAAGCAGCGGCACGATGCATGGCAAAAAAAAGCGAACTGCCTCCTTCGGAACCGCGCCTTGTTTGAAATCTATCAAAAATGCCGCAGATGGATTGTGCCATGCCCGGGAAGGATGAGATGGAGAGAAGGCAATAAACGGAAATTTAGCGGGCAGGGAAGCTGGGACCTACGCTGGGCCAGAGACAGAGCCAGGATATTCCCCCTCCACTCCGCATCACGAAAGGGCCATGGAGCAAAATGAAAAACTTTCCTGACCAATACAAAGAACTGAATGCCTGGATGGAAAAACTCGGTGCGGCCCTACCCGGCCCGATGAGCGGCTTTGCCCAGCTTCATGAAAAAGCCATTGCCCAGGGTGCCCTCGATAGCAAAACGAAAGAACTGATCGCTCTCGCCATCGCGATCACCGTTCGTTGCGACGGCTGCATCGCCTACCACGTGCACGACGCCATGAAAGGCGGCGCTTCGGCGGCCGAGATCGCGGAAACCATCGGAGTGGCTATCCTTATGGGAGGCGGACCTTCCGTGGTTTACGGAATCGAAGCCATGCAGGCGGTGGAACAGTACAAAAGCCAGGGGCTCTGAGCGGAGCTCTCTTTCCATTTCGGCCAAGGGATCACCTTCGAGCGTGGCTGACGATAATGGAACTTGGTGCCCCCATCAGGAGCGTAAGGGGCGGTTTTGGCGGAGTTTTGAGACTAAACTGAAATTGTGTGTCTTTACGCGGATTTCATAGGGAGATCGGCGGGATAGAGGCGCGCAGTGGAGAAGTTGGTTTGATGGCTGCTGTTGCCTGTTTTTGCCTGGTTTTGCGGGCGATCCTCCAGATTTCATCCAGATTTTTGGCGCGTAGGATTCACTAGCTAGTGAATCCTACGCGCGTAAATTTCATCATGTAACGCCCCCTCCTTCGCGCACCCGCCCTGATTCGCCCTCTCCCATACACGGTATTGCGCCCCGTTATAGCTAACCCGGAATTGCTCCGAAACGTATTCTTACAGGAGCCTTTCCATGAAATGGAGCTTTCGCAAAAGCATCAAGCTCGGCCCGGTTCGCGTGAACCTCTCCAAATCGGGAGTCGGCGGAAGTATTGGCGTGAAAGGCTTTCGTAAAGGCATCGACGCGAAAGGCCGCAGCTATACCCACGCCAGCATTCCTGGAACAGGGATCTACTCCCGGTCTTACGATAGGCAGGATCGCCAAACGCAAAGCGGCGAGCCCAACAGTAGCCTTACGAATGACTCCAGTCCTTCCAAAGGCAATGCAGGCCTTCTCCCTGCCCTAGCCATTTCTCTCGGTATCTTTATCGCGATTCTAGCAATGGGTGCAGATTGGTGGTTCGGGCTCCTGCTCGCCGTTCCCGCATTTCTCATGACTCTCGCCTATTTCAACCCCGCAAAGAACGATGGCAGCGAGACTCCCATGCTCGAGGAAGTAGACGTTGATGCCATCGATGCCGAAATAGACGAGATGACCGAGCAGTTCTACGCGGATAGAGCTGAAGCTGAGAGAAAGGCTGCCGCCAAAGATTGCCCCTTTCAAGCTCTGGGGCTAAATCCCACTGCGACTTTGAAAGAAGTGGAAACGGCCTACCGCCAGCTCATCAAACAATACCACCCCGACCGCACCACTGGCCTCGGCCCCGAGATCCAGGAAGTGGCCAAGCACAAGACCCAGGAAATTAACGATGCCTACGCCCAGTGCCTTGAGAAACTTCAAGGCCGCGACACAGCTTAAGCTGGCCAAAGGCAGCGCCAATTTTGCCGACGCAGCCTCGACGCTGCTTCATCGATCCATCCTTTCCGTTCGTGGCGTGCAATATCGAATCCGGGAAGTGGAGTTTTACCTCCATTCCGAAGAGCACAGGGACCCCTATGTCTTTTGCCATCCGGAACAGCTTCAGTTCGGCGCCTGGCATATCCATCGTGCTGGCTCTTCCGCCTCGAACTCCCCCAAAGGAGGCAAGTTCAAGGGAATCGATCTGACTCTTGGTGAAAATGGAGCATGGGCTGGGGCGCTGATTCGCAGCATTGAGAAAGTCGATCACGACGCCTTTATCGAAGGCCCCTCCTTGGTGGTGGATGCGATTATGAAGGAGCTCGGCGTAGCCGAAGTGCGCGATTTACTGATGCCCGGCGTCCTCGCCCTTGAGCTTCTGGACAATCCATCGCCCGAGCCAGGCCTTTCTCTTGCCTCGCCTAGGGTGGGCATTTCCCATCGCCAAGATCTTCCACCGGAAGCCTTTCTGGACTTCCTGTTCTCGCCTTATCGATTCCTCGCCAGGCCAGATCTGGCAACGAAGGGCCGGCACCAGGCTTTCCTCGCTGCGGCTTTGGAAATGGGCAAAGACGCCGCGGCCCATCTATTCGAGATCAGCGAAAAGCTGGCCGATCGCCACTTGGAGCGGTTCGAGGCGGGCACACTCCATCAGCCGACCGACTTTTTGCATCTGGAGAAACTATCGGTCCCCCAGTGGTGTGAGTTCTACGGGAGCTATCGGGAATGGAAGCGAAAAGATTCCATTGCCAGTACGACGCCCGCGACCCTGCTCGCCCTGGCCGTCAAGCAGCTCATGAGCGGAGACTTTCCTGGCCTGTTTACCACCTGCGGCGAAGGCTTGAATGCTTCCCAAGAAAGCAAAGACACGCTGGAGTTTCTGAGACTACGCAGCGTAGCCCTCGGATCGATGGGAAGGCATAATGAAGCCCGAGTGAACCTGCTTGAGGCGCTCGCCATTGATCCAGCCGACGGGATCACCCTTGCCAACTACATCACCTCTTGCCTTGCCTGCGGAGACCCCGAGTCGGCCACAGGGGCCCTGGAAATCTACTTCGACGACCTCGACGGCCAAGGCAAATCCATTGCATTGGAGTCGGTTGAGGAAGCGATTCAATCTGGAAGCCTGGAGCCCGAATCACTGCCTCTCTCCGTGATTGAGGCTGTTGCCGCGAGGCTCAAAAAGGCCGTTTAGGTGGCCCTCTACCTGGCCCCCTAGCTAGCCCCCGGTTGCAAAAAACCGGGGGCCACCTCGCCGAAAAAGTCCCCTGCCATTCCGAAGGGTTCGCACTACGGCTTCGCTGGCGCGCTTTCCGACCTCCCCCACCCAACATGAGTTGTGCGAGGGAGGTCGGAAAGTTCAAGCCTACGTGCTCACGAGTAGTGATAGGTAAGGAGGACAGCCCATGGCAGATTGACCATAGGTAACTGGTAAGAAAAAAGAGCGAAAAGAACGGAAACGGGGAAGGAGCAGAAAGAGATGAAGCTGAAGACAGCCCGGATTCGAGTTGAGAGCCTGGAAGAAACCAATACGCGCTGGGGCAAAGCGTTATCGGGAGCAGGTCAGAAACGGCCGAACGAGGAGGTCATCATCTTTTCCAGCTGGGATCAGCTGGGCCGGGCCCTTTCCCCTCACCGGCTGCGGATCCTGTCGGCGGTCCGAACGGCTAAACCGAAATCGATTTCAGCGCTGGCTAAGGCCCTCAGACGAGACTTTAAGAACGTCTACAGCGACGTGCGGCTGCTGGCCGAAATTGGCCTCCTGAAGCTAAAGGAGACAGGCAAAGGAAGGTCTCTTGTGCCCGAGGCGAAGTTCAAGGAACTGGCGATGAGTTTTCGGGGCTAAGCCACCTTCAAGGGACTCTTCTGCTCCAGCGTCACGATGATCTTTACGAGCAGCTCCATCGACAAGCTGTTCTCGCCCATGTTGGCAATGCGGGTAATCCGAGCCCTAGATGTCCCGATCCGCTTCGCGATTTGGTCGTGCGTGAGATTCGACTTCTCGATGCTCTTAGCCGCGAGCTGATAGAGCTGGGCCTTCAGCTCCATCACCACGGCTTCGGCGTCGTTCAGGCCCAGATCGGCAGCCAGTGCCTTCGCCTGTTTATTCATTTTCATGTATCAGTCTCCTTAAACGCTTCTGCGCGGTATCAATCTCGTGCGGCGGGGTCTTCTGCGACTTCTTGGTAAAGGCGTGGGGAACCAGGATTCGGTCCTTATCGAACAGCACGTAAAACACCCGGTAAATCCCGGCGCTATCCTTTACCCGCAGCTCAAAGGCCGATGTGCCTACCTGCTTCATCGGTTTCGACTGCGGCATGCTCAGCTGCCCGCCATTCTGCAGGATCCGCAACAGCGCACCGAACTCCTGGCGTACATCCACAGAGAAGGAGCGAATTGTTTCGAGCGCGTTCTTGTCCCAGATAATCCGCTTCATCCGACTCCCATTGTGCTATTTTTAGCACATTTTGTCAAGGGGCGTCCTAACTCAAGCCCCGCTCCAAAATAGCCGAAAATGATAGTATCATATGATATTATCACCCCATGAAGGCTAAGCCCCCCTTTGAGATCACCCCTGCTGTCTTGGCGCTGGTCGCCAAGATCGAGCGCCTGCTCGGCCAGGTGGACGCCTCCACCGCCGCCCGCCCCGGGCCTCGCCTTCGGAAGCAGAACCGCATCCGCACCATCAAAGACAGCCTCGCCATCGAAGGCAATACGCTCTCCCTGGAACAGGTAACGGCCCTTTTCGAGAACAAGAGGGTGGTTGGCCCTAAGCGGGAGATTTTGGAGGTCCAGAACGCGATTAGAGCGTATGAGCTGGCTTCCAAGTGGAAGGCTGGCAGCGAGCAGGATTTCAGACGGGCGCATGCCGTGCTGATGAAGGGCCTGCTCCCCCGCCCTGGCGCCTACCGGTCGGTGTCGGTGGGGATCATGAAGGGAGCCAAGGTTTCGCATACGGCGCCGCAGCCCGCTCGCCTGCCCGAGCTCATGGGCCAGTTGTTCCGCTTCGTGGACGAGCACAGAAAGTTATCGCCCCTGATCCTGAGCAGCGTCGCGCATTACGAAATCGAGTTCATCCATCCCTTCGAGGACGGCAACGGCCGCATGGGCCGCCTCTGGGCGCACGTGATCCTGAGCGGCTACCACCCGGCCTTCGAGGTGGTGCTGTTTGAGTCGCTGATCAAGGAGAACCAGAAGGAGTACTACGCCGCCCTCGAGGCCTGCGACCGGGCCGGGAATTCCACCGAGTTCGTGGAGTTTTCGCTGAAGCTGCTGGTGGAGGGCGTGGAGGGGCTGCTCGAGGCTTCGCCGAAGCGTCGGCTTACCATGGAGGAGCGGCTTTCGCGCGCGCGGGAGGAGTTTGGCTCGCGGTGGTTTACGCGGAAGGATTACATGAAGCTGTTTCCGGGGGTGTCGGGGGCGACGGCGAGTCGGGATTTGGCGTCGGCAGCCACCGGCAGTAGCGCCAAAATGCAAGGCACCTTAAGGAACTCGAAATATCAATTTACCACCAACAACAGCCTTAGGAACTGACATCCTGTTTCCCAACAAGGACATCACTTCTCCCTCAAGACTCCATGATCGACTTAGCCATATTTGAAATTCCAACATTCAAATTTCTCGGCGCAAGCCCATTCTTATTGATTCCTGCCTAAATAAATGCATATTCGCCGGCTGCTTTCGGGCTGCGACTTCGTCAGATAGCGTTTGAAAATCTTCTGCGTAGCCCTGCTACGCGTCCGGTTTTCAAACGCTATCTTCCTCGTCTCACTCCGAAATCAGCTCGGCTCTTGTATGCATTTATTTAGGCAGGAATCAATAGTTGATTTTCCAGCATGAGCCTAGCTTGGCTAATCGGCGCCTCTCCGTGCGGATACAGATCCGGAATTCGCCTCCGGCGAGCGCCAAGGGCTTGAACATCAGGCGGAAAACGGATTGTTGAGTTTTCTGAACGCCACCTTCATATTGCCTTGGCGCCGCCGCCCACGACTTTGATAAAATTAGTTTAGACAGTGGAAAGGCGGAACGTATGTTAAAGCCACGCGTCCTGATTGCGGACAACGACGAAACCTTCCTGCAGCTTCTCCAGAGCGAGAAGAGCCAGGTGGAAGTTACCACCACCACCGACCTGCGCAGCACCCAGCTCGCGATCTCCGACGTGAATGTCCGTTACTCGGCTATCTGCCTGAGCACGAGCCTCTGCGATCCGATGGGTATACCGCTGGTGAAACACGCGAAGACCTACCGGCCAAGCACCGCACTCTACCTTCTCTATTCGGCCGATCAAGCCACCCTCAATGGTGGGGACCTGACCGGGCTTCATATCCAGTCTGAGATCAAAAAGCCCGTCTCCTCCCACACCCTCCTGCAAATCCTGGTGCCGGCCTCTTACTTCAACCTGGCCGATGCCCTGGAAGTGGGCCGAACCGACGCCACGAAGGCCGGCGAATCATGCGAGGCGGACAACGGCCAGATGCACGCCATCGACGCGAGGAGCTTTCTTTGCGGCCAGAAGAGCTTTTTCGACCTGTTCGTGAAGATCGCCGACAAGAAGTACGTAATGCTCCTGAAGGCCGGAGATGCGTTTGAGCCGGAACGATTACTGACTTACCTGAAGCGGGGCGTGACCAGCTTCTACATCAGGAAAGAGGCCCAGTTATATTACCTGCAGTATTGCGACAAAATCACCTCCGCGGTTCTCGATTCATCCAGCGTTTCCAACGAAACGAAGATCAACCAGGTAATGAACCTCGGCGCGGAAACATTCGCTTTCCTGAGAAACGCCGGAGTAAGTGAAACCTCCCTGAGCGTGGCCCAGGGCTTCGTGAAGCATGCGAATCAGCTCGTGAAAAAGGGCGGGCTTACAAAGCAATCTGACGTAGAGGCATTCCTGAAGAATGCGGCGCTGGCCGACCACGGAACCTCCGTGGTGATCCTGACCTCGATGATGACCAAAGCCCTCGGCTTTACCGACGAGAAGGTGACAGGAGTTATCGCTACCGGTGCCCTCCTCCACGACATAGGGATGTTGTCGCTTCCGGAGAGCCTGCAGAAGAAAGCCGAGGCAGATCCTGACTCCCTGAGCCCGGAAGAACAGGCGCAGTACGAACGGCATCCAACCTTGGGGGCCGAGATCCTATTGAAGGTGCCTCACATCAACCCGATCATTCCGCAGATCGCGTCGCAGCATCACGAACGGCGCACGAGAAAGGGTTTCCCCAACAAGCTGGGCTCGGGCGCTATTTCCCCTGCGGCGGAGATGGTGGGCCTGGCGGAAACATTTTTACTCCTGGCGAAGCGCCCCGACCAGGGCCCTCCCCTCGAGCAGCTGAAAAAGTACCATGGCGACGACTTCACCTTGAAACTCATGGACAGTTTCATAAGTGCCTTCCGAGGCTAGGCTCTGAGCCGCTCCACTGCCTTGCCAAATCTGACTTCATTGGGCCTCGGATGAGGGCATCCGATGGCTCTGCAGTTCACTGCAATCAGCGGCGCTCGAAAGGAATGGATCTCGACGGATCGTTATTGTCGAAGATGCCCTGGAAGTCGCCCGAGCCCCTCAAGAGCACTTCCCGTCCGTTCAGGCTAAGCTCGAAACCGTTGAAGTTGCGGCGCGGATTTGCATTTCGATAATCCACGCGTGTAATCTTGAGTCCCTTTCCAAGGGCCGGCGTGACGCTTAAATCTGCGCCACTCTCGGCCACACGAACCGTCTCCCGAGACCCCGAGGTAAAAAAGAGAGCGCCGCACAGTAGGAAAAAAACGGCCAGCCACTACTGAAGTAGCTTGCCTCAAAAAACACCTACTCCAGAATGCGCCCACCACTCTGCGCCTTGCCCTTGCTTTGGCCATTGCCAGTTTTTTTTGAAGAGGGATCGGGCTTGCGCTGCCCTTCCGCAGGCGCCTTTCGTTCAATCATTTGGCCGGCCAGGTCCGGAAACGCTGCCGAGTCGTGTGCGATGAACTTAGGGTAAGGCAATTTTTCGGGTGGTATATCCATCAAGAAAGCCATTTTCTTGCGATCTGTGTAAAGGGGCGCCAGGGCCGCAGCAAAGCGTTCGGCATGGCCAGCCCCGGAAACGCGGTCGCCTGAGATGACCAATCCGCCATTCGCCAAGATATATTCATATCCGGCTTCCGCTCCTTGATTGACCGCCCTGGCGAGCCCCCCCAACAGATTTGCCGCGCCTTTCACTCCCGGGCAGAACTCTTGGTCTTCCACAAGCTTTCGGATCACGGCCTCAGCCTGAAGCGTCACGCCCGGATGCCCCGCCTGAGCTGCCAGGATGCCAAGATACAAAGTGTTCGCGTAATAGTGGCCACGGTGCCACTTCCAGGCCATCAGGGCCGGTAGTTTAAGACTCCCAGCCGTTCCATCTTTCTTCGTGATCGTGATCTCTACCGTTCCGCCAGGCTGCAATCCTTTCAGGAAAGATTCATATTCAGCCGCAGTTACCAGCGGTTTTCCATTCACCGCGCTCAATCGATCGCCTTCGCTAAACCCAGCCGCCTCCAGCGGATGGCTACCCCCCTCACACACCTTCAGCTTTCCCAGCGCGAGCCCGGAGCCGAACGGAATATTCAATCTGGCGCCAGGCGCTTTGGCACTCAGGGCATGAGCCAGGTGCTGCAAAAACTTGCCGGCCTCTGCGATAGGGGCCTTCAGCTGGCCTGTGCTTACGCTGATGGCCAGAGTCTCGGAGTTCTCGGCGCTATTTTGGGTCCATGCGCCCGGATCGGCATCCACTGCCTCCCGCAGCTTGCCAAAGCCTGCTGCGAAGAATCCTGCCTTCAGCATCGCCATCCCTTCCTCTCTCAAGGCCGCGGCCTGGAGGCGCTCCCTGGAAATCCTCCGGCGCTCGATTCTGCTATTCCCCACCGTTAGCACTTCCGAAACCGCTTCAGCGCTCTGAAGAAAAACAGAATCTTCAGAGAATTCAATTTGGACGGAATCATTGTAGTATTGATAGGACTGAGCTTCGGCTTTGGGCTTCGAAGCCGCAGCACTCCTGCCCAGAAGGCTCTGCAAGCCGCTTTTCCCCACCAGCCAAGCCTCCCCTCCCGCCTCGAGAATGAGGCGCCCGTCCGGGCTCGATGCCAAAAAGTGCGGAAACCCGCCGTATGCCAGCACCTTCTTATCCATTCCTGCATTGATCTGCCCGGCCGCAAGTATTGTCACACCATCGGGTCTGGCCGAGACTAAGCCAAAGGCCTTCCCGAAAATGCCGCTCCGATAAACAGGCCCGCCAGGCTGGCCTGCCTTGTTCAATACGGCGATCTTTCCGCTGCTAATCTGCACCGTGGTGTGATCGTCGGGAGTCGTAGTTGTGTGACTGATCCCGGTGGCCACGAGGGTTTCACCATTGAAGCGCGAAAAGTTTCCAGTTTTGGAGAATCCAAGCTCCTTCTGGTCACTCAATTCTATGTCGTTCTTTTCGAATCCGGAAATCAAGGCTAAGGTGCTTCGCGGTTCGCCCGCTTTATCCCAGCCTTTGCGGCAAGCCAGAAGGCGATCCGAGTCGAGAAATTCGAGGCCGCAGGATTCATTCCGCCGGTCGCTATTGTGGCCGATCTTCCCCTCCTTGAACTGCTCTCGATCATTGTCTTTGACCCGATAGAAACTCAAACGTGAAATCTTCCCCCCGAACTCATCTGCAGCGCGCGGCTGGTTGATGGCCACGTACTTACCCCCGGGAGCCACCGCCGCATGCAGCCAAAGGTATCGCAGCATCTCCTCGCCTTTGAACACCCAGGATCTAACCTGAAATGCTTCTTCACCCTCTATGCGCCAAAGGCGCAGCACGCTCCGGGATGTTTCGGGAAAGTAGAGCGCCAGAAAATGGCTCCCATCCGCCGCCAGCTTCACCATGCTGGGCTTTCCGTAGAGATCACCAAAGGTGGAATATTCAATGCGCGGCTCTGCTCCCTCTGGCGCCCGCTTCGGTGGATCGTCTTTTGCGTTGGCAGGAGCGATGCTGAAAGCAAGAAACATGAGAAGTAAACATTTTTTCATTTATTCTCCCGATAAAGTTAAAAACAAAAAAAGTTACTGGAGGCCCCGGTCGCAACTCCCAGCCCCCTCGGATCCGCGGCCACTTGGCCACAATAGGCCTGGGCCTGCGCCGCATCCATCGGGCCCACGAAGCGGCTAAAGCTGGTGAAGGCCTGCATGGGCCTGCAAAGCTCCGCTCCCGCCCCGGAGAAAGGCACTGTGCCGCATTTTGCGAAGCCACAGGGCAAAGACGGCTTTCCCTGCACTACCCTGCAAGAATTAGAAGTGCCCGTCGAAACGCTCCTCCCAGGAATCACGGAATGGCTCACCAGCGCGTAGTAGTTCTTCACGCCAGCGGCACCCTGGCCACCTTGCTGCTGGCGCCGGAATGCGTCCCACTCCTGTTGCTGCTTGCGATTGGCGGCTTCGTCACCGGCTTGCTTGTTGGCAAGCGCTGCCCCCATATCTTGCTGGAACTTCGCCAGGGCCTCCGACAAATCGAGGCCCGCGGGCTCGGCGCTTCCGACTGGCGCTGCAGGGGTTGCTTTCGGTGGCGGGCTGGCCGCCTGCGTGGCAGCGGGGGGCGGAGCTGCCGGCGCCTGGGGCGGCACCACATAAACCTCGCCGGAAGTGTTGGCCGAGCGGCCTTCGGAGTCGACGATAGCCACGCCCAATCGTGCGTTTCTTCCGGCCTGCGATGAGTCCGGAGTCAGGATCCCCTCCAAATCTGACTCCATGTGAGCCGCGCCGCCTTGGGCGGTTAAGCTCACACGAAATGGCGCTTTGAATCGGGGCGGGGCCAGAATCGAGAACCCCACCGCTTCGCCGGCCTGAACTCCGTATTTGGAAAAGCGAATGGCAGCGACGAAAGGCTTCACGGAAAAGGCAATTTCCTTCGTATGCGGGCTTCCGCCCTCGGATGCCAGCGCTGCCCTGAAAATCAGTTTCCGATCAATAGGAAAGCTGCCGGGATCGAGGCCAAGCCCCACCCTCCGCTCGCCACTCTTCTGCTTCTTGTCCAGCTCGGTGGACTGCTGCGCAATAATACTGCCGCTCTCCGGATCAAGAACGCTTAAATCAGCCACCACCTTCGCCTTGCGATCTTCCGCCGTGAAATAGGCGAAGAGCATGGGGGCCTGGTCGGGATTCAGAAACTCCAGGCTCCGCTCGGCATCGCTGCTGGCTGCCACCACTAGACGCGAAATCATAACCTGCTGAAAAATCCGGAACTTCATGGCCCCTTTCCGCACCTTCGGAGGCGAGCCGGGGGAATGAAGTGAAAGCATCACTTGATAGTCGCCATTCGGCAGCGATTCAGGCTGAAATTTGAACCGGTGAACCTTTTCCTCACCGGCCACGGCCACCTGCTCTCGTTTCTCCAGCCCCACCACCGGATTCCCCGAGGAATCCATCACCGCCCATTCAAGAGTGGTCACAGGAGGAGTCTCAAGAGCGGGATAAGCTATGGCAGCCTCGAAGGCGAGGATCGCTCCGTTAGCCACCTGCCCCGGAATCGGGAGGCCGCCGTAGTCGTCCAGATACCCCCGCAAGGAAATAGCCTCCGCCCCGCTCCTGGCGCCAGCAATGGCGTCCAGCCTGGCGCGAAAGGCGCGTAAGAGCTCACGTTTTGCAGCGTCCGAGCGGGCTGACAGCTGGTCACTTCGAATGGTTGTATACGTCTTCTGGTAGCGAGGCAGGTTCTGCCGGGTTATCCGGTGATAGAAGTGATTGAAGATCTCCCGATCCGTGGGCATCTTCTTCAACACCTGCCGGATTCGCGATCCGAAACGTGTGTGCAACTCCTGAACATTGAATTTAGTGCTCTCGCTCCAGCGCGCGAATAGCTTTGCCTCAAACTCGCGGGCCTTCTTCTGCTCCCCTCCCCCCTCCTGCAGGCGATAGCTGGGAAGGTAGGGATCGGCTTTGTCATGGAATCCATCAATCTTGCTGAGGCTCTGGTAATGCGCTTCCACCTCGCGCTCCAGCCAGAGATAGGCCTGGTGTCGATACAAATCCTCCACCCACTCCTGTATTGCAGCCTGAAAAAACTCATTCGCCTTTGAAAGCGCGGCAATATACTGGCCGACGATGGGAATATAGGCTGCAATGATGGCCTGCCCCCCTTCTTTGGCTGCCGCCTCCCAGTCTCCCGCGCTTGCAGCCTCGAGAGTCTTCAGCAGAACCGCGGCATCAGATTTCTTTATCTTGGTTCCAAGAGCTTTCTCCCCGGCGTTTTCGAGTAGCTCCCAACCTTTTTTCTCTGCCTTCTCGGCGGCGATGGCCTGCATTTCCTTCCAGAGCTCGTTGTCCGACTTCCCATGCAATCGCACCGCAATCTTCGCGACCTCCTCAATGGAGGATGAGCTGGCAGGGATTCCAACCAGAAAAGATGCGCAAACCAGAAAAACCAGCCACTTGGCAGCCCCCATTCACCCTCCTTCTCCAACTGAAAACAACGTCAATTGTAAGAGCATTCTGGGAAAAATGCGGTGCCAAACCAACGCCTGCGGCCGGGAACCTACGCAGGATAAGATCGCTCACACGCAGGGAGGTACGCGAGATGGCATACGGGTGCACAAGACGCTCCGGCCTGCCGATTCAGATCGGGATCGGGCTGCAGGACATTCCCGAAGGCTTCGTGCTGATGATGATCCTGGACGTGGCGCTAGGATAAAAGAGGCGCGCTTGGCCCTGATTTCGTCACGGGCTCTGCGAGGCGCTCTTCTCCAGCACTGTCGCCATGATCGGCGCCCCTTTTTCTCCCTTAAGCAGCCCGCTCTTCTGAAACCCCTTCAGCACCTCGCTCGGCACGATCTCCTGCCGGAACTGCGCGTGGCAGGCCGTGCATTTCTGGAGCGTGTTATCGAGCTTGGTAAGAAACAGGCTCATGTTCTTCTTTCCTGCCGCGGCCGCGAGCTCATCGCCTGATTTATGAAAGGCCATGCCCAGCTCCGTAAAGCCCGGAGCCCCCTTACCCATATGCTCGCACATGGCGGTCATCTCGGGAGAGGTTCCGAGCTTTTTTGCCGCCGCCTCCATCGCCTTGAAGTTCTTCTTGGCCATGCCCGCCACGATCTCCTGAATGGCCACGAGGTGCTCGCGCATGTTGGAAAGCTGATGCTGCGACATCTGAGGCGTCATCGGCACGGGAGCTCTTTTGTCGCCTTCCGGCCCCATCCCGTGATGATGCATGGAGTGCTTGCCGTGATCGGCCGCGAAAGAACTCGCCGTAGCCACCAAGAACGCCAGCCCAAGAGCGACTTTTGCTTTCATACTGAACCTTCCTTTGCCTTCTGAAATGCAAGCGTGAGTGCCTGCAAGAAAACCATGGCCCGGCCTCGGTCTCGGTCGGGAAGCTCCCGGAGCACTTTTCCTAAAAAGGCCCTCGACGATTGATCCACCCGATCGGCCACTCGCTCGCCCTTCGCGGTGAGCGAAAGGAGCAACGCTCTACCGTCGGTTTCGGATTTGCTCCGCCGGATCCATCCCTTTTTCTCTAGTGCCTCGCAGATCCTGGCTGCATTACTTTTATCGAGGCTCAAGGCCGCAGCGAGCCCCTGCTGCGAAAGCCGGTTCGACCCTTCGCCACGAAGCGCCATCAGGGCGTGCGCTTCGCTGGGCGAAAGCCGCTGGCCGCACGGCGTCTTTGCGGGAGTGCCGCCGTCAATGGAACGAATGAAGGCCTGGAAGCACCTTCGGAACTCGATGGAATCGGTCATGCGAAGAGCCTATCCTAGACTTGGTTGCGTGCGCAACTATCTTGATACAGACACACCCAGAGCCCGCCTAAAGGCCTTTGGCGGCTACCTGAAGCCGCACTGAAGCCCCTACCCGCCCCTGCTGGACCATTTACACATATTTAATTTAGTGGCAAAAAACGATCAAAGACATGAATGGAATCCCTCCGGGACATTCCGGCCTGATATCTGCACCAAAATCTATGGGTCTGGAGTTGATCTGGATCGCCGGCCTGGCGGGCCTTCGCATAACTCTCGTTCGCTCTCGCGATATCCTTTTCCCAGCCCCTGGCAACCATCTTTTCACACCATGAAGCGCAGGCAGCCTGATCCGATGAATCCCCACCAGTGCTGATGAAGGGCCTGCTCCCCCGCCCTGGCGCCTACCGGTCGGTGTCGGTGGGGATCATGAAGGGAGCCAAGGTTTCGCATACGGCGCCGCAGCCCGCTCGCCTGCCCGAGCTCATGGGCCAGTTGTTCCGCTTCGTGGACGAGCACAGAAAGTTATCGCCCCTGATCCTGAGCAGCGTCGCGCATTACGAAATCGAGTTCATCCATCCCTTCGAGGACGGCAACGGCCGCATGGGCCGCCTCTGGGCGCACGTGATCCTGAGCGGCTACCACCCGGCCTTCGAGGTGGTGCTGTTTGAGTCGCTGATCAAGGAGAACCAGAAGGAGTACTACGCCGCCCTCGAGGCCTGCGACCGGGCCGGGAATTCCACCGAGTTCGTGGAGTTTTCGCTGAAGCTGCTGGTGGAGGGCGTGGAGGGGCTGCTCGAGGCTTCGCCGAAGCGTCGGCTTACCATGGAGGAGCGGCTTTCGCG
The DNA here is from genome assembly GCA_964612065.1 of uncultured Bdellovibrionales bacterium. GTDB lineage: Bacteria > Bdellovibrionota > UBA1018 > CAIPTA01 > CAIPTA01 > JAKFYM01. The sequence continues at coordinate 17,703 of CAZTCD010000029.1, forward strand.
CGCGCGGGAGGAGTTTGGCTCGCGGTGGTTTACGCGGAAGGATTACATGAAGCTGTTTCCGGGGGTGTCGGGGGCGACGGCGAGTAGGGATTTGATTGAAGGGTTCAAGCAAAGTCGACTTAAACGAGAGGGCGAGCTAAGCAAGGCCAGATATAAATTTTCTTAACTTCACCCGCTCATAGCCACCAGCCATGCCTGCAAAAGACTAGACTTCAAAATCGCATACAGCTGTTGTAGTTTGGCGCCGTGACACAAATCCCAATTCCGCCAAATTCAGGCTCATCTGGAGACCAACAGTCCAACCCAAGCATCGAAGTGGTGCCTACAATTCAGGCGCCACCACTCCAAGGATTGCCAATTTCAAATGCAATCTCAGGCCTAGCTGCGACGAACTCTCGAAATTTTGGCGGAGAGGTCGGCGCAAAGCTTCTTGCCGCCAGCTTCGACCAGATCACGCTGGATTTGGAAAATTCTAGGGCAGACTTGAAAAACTCGAGAGCCGAGTTAAAAAAATGTCAAGATTCACTCTACGAAACCAAGGTGAGACTTGCCGTACTGTCAGAGACGCTGAATTCTTATAAGCGAGAAAAAACCATCGGTAACGTTTGCATTACGATCGGGACAGCGTTTATTGGACTTTCTCCAGAAATTTTTCGCTCGCATGAAACAACTTATGGGGTAATCGTCGTACTTGCTGGAATAGCACTCTGCACCTTGGGCTGGCTGTCCGGAAAATTTTTCGGAAAGAACGAGGCCCAGCAATGATCCTTCAACAACTGACAGAGCTGACATTAATGGGCGTTATAGACGCCAACAAGGCAAATCAAGAGCGCATTGCCATCTCTGTAAATGAGACCATTAATCTGGGATCATTTGGCATCATGGTCGGAATTCGCGCAACAAATGGAATGGCTGTTCCGATTCGTGACAATTTCTTATGGTTTGGTGAAGGAATAGTGAATCAAGGTGACTGGATTCTTGTTTACACCTGCGCCGGCCAACCCACCGTCTACGAAATCCCCAACACGACAAATAAAATTTATTCAATTCACTGGGGCCGCCAAAAGACCATGTTTGGCCACGCTGATGTTGTTCCTGTCCTCTTTTCAGTTGGATCAGTTCAGGTGCCTGAGTCCCCAATTGCAATCCCCCATCAGGAACAGGCAGGCTCTCGAGGGCCGAGTTGAAGCAGCGCCAATCGCCTGAGTAAAGCAGCGCTACGTTTGATTTCGGCTGAACACCGAATTTTCGAGCGGGTAAACTGCCTCACAAACCTCTTTGTATAAAGGGTCCCAAAGATCAAGCAACTGATAAGCGGTTGGTCTTTTCTCTGGAGTCGGCGCCAACATCCTGTTGATTCGCTTTGTAATTTCCTCCCGAAAGCGCCCAGGAACATACCTAATCTCATCGAGCTCCACTGGATCAGTGATCTCTCTGTACGGCTTTGACGGATTCCAGCCAGAGAACATTTCCGCAAGTACAAGACCTAGTTGAAAAACATCGCTCTTTGTCGTGATTGCAGTTTTTCCCAAAAGGTAGTCTACCAAGTCAGGCGTGCGATAGCGCCTTGGCATTCCTACACCTAGACTCGCTTTGACGTCTTCTCTATCTAACTGTTCGTTTTTGTCTGGCGTAGCCGTTTGACGCTTCAGTAAGCCAAAGTCTCCAATCACACAAGAAGGGCCTTTTACGAAGATATTTTCAGGCTTCAAATCACGATGAATTACAGGTGAATCCAGCTTTGATAAAAATGCCAAGCCGGATATCAGTTGCATCGTAAAGCTAAGCTTCAATTGAATTGACGGTCTTCGTTTCAGAAAATCTCTTAGAGTCAACGGCAAGAATTCAGCAACAAGAAATGGGAACTCTTTCTCAAACCTCCCTTTGTCGTAAATACTCATAATCGACGGGTGCCGATTCTCGAGAAGAAATGCTGTCTCAGCCAGAAAACTTTCGCGGCGCTCAGGTGCAGAAAGCCTGCGAAACACCTTTATCGCAAATGGGATGCCTCGATTAGGGCCTGATGTAGCTACGGCCAGGAAGGTCACTGCATTCCCACCTAGTCCGAGGGTCTCTAAACAGCGGTACCAAGTTCCGCTCTCTGAACGTATGGCCTGCCCATGATCCAAGAAAAATTGATCTTTTGAACCTGAATCTGCGCTATCAGCCATAACTCCCTTTCTTGCAGAATTGCCACTGCGAATTCTTGAGCGCCATGTAAGATTTTGTCATATTTTTCCCCGTTTATCGTCTACATTTGTTTACTCTCGCCCGCTTTCGTCCATTGCTGTCCGCTCTTGCCTGTTGTTGCCCGTTGCACCGGCACCCCAAACCCCCTCCCCTTTTCCCCCTTCTAAAGCCGCCATATAAGCCTCTGCGAGCCACCTACGCGCCGCGATTACCAGCCGCACGAGCCGCTGTGCTATAACCCCAGCAGCTCTTTGACAGGCAGGTACAGGCAATAGCGGCACATCAGGCCGGCTCTCCAATTTTCCGCGTGCGGGAACGCATCGCAGAAGGAGATTCGACCATGATTGAAGAACTGAAACGCAAAAACGGCACGAGCTACCGGGCCCGGATCTACTGGCTCGATGGCAGCGTGCTCTCCGAAACCTTTCGCAGCAAAACGCTGGCGAAGGAATGGGAGCGAAAGAAACTCAACGAGCGCGACCAGATCCGCGCTTCCGGCGGCGTGCAGGTGCAGGATTCGCTCACCTTCAACGAGTTCGCCGATCGCTGGATGAAGGAGAAGATCGAAACCAGGTATTCCCTCTCCACCCAGCGCTACTACGAGCAGGTGCTTCGCGGGCATCTCCGGCCCTACTTCGGGGCCCGGATGCTCCGGGAGCTCCGCATCGAGCACGGGCACAAGTTCGTGATCCTGCTTAAATCCCACGGGCGTAACCCCGAGGGTGTAAACCGGATCGTAAGTGTGCTCAGGGCGTTACTGAACGACGCCGTCCGCTGGCAATGCCTCGGCTCGAACCCGATCCAGGGCATGGGCTCCGTGAAAAACACGGTGAAGCACGACTCTTACCTCACAGAGCAGGAGATCGCGCAGCTTCTCCGGGCGAACCTCCGGGAGCCCATCTACCCCTTCCTCGTCTGCGCGCTCAATACGGGCATGCGGCGGGGAGAGCTCGGTGGGCTCCTCTGGGATCGCGTGGATTTTGCCCGCGGGCAGATCGCCATCACCCGGGTCTTCGACCGCTGGGGGCTGCGCGATACCACCAAGAGCGGCAAGAAGCGCGTGATCCCGATGAACCTCGAAGTGAGGCGCGTGCTGGAACCGCTCTGGAAGGCGCAGAAGAGCCGGTTTGTCTTCTGCGAGCCTTCAGGAGAACCACTCGATATCCATCACTTCGGGCGGGATTTTAAGAAGGCGCTGAAGCGGGCCGGGCTTCCGGATTTCCGCCTGCATGACCTGCGGCATACCTTTGCCTCGCAGTTCATGATGAAGGGCGGGAATATCTACGACCTGCAGAAGATCCTCGGGCACTACGCGCTGGAGATGACCCAGCGGTATGCGCACCTCAGCCCTGACCACCTCGCCGATGCGATTTCGATCGTGGGGTTTTCGGGGTTATCGGAAGAAGAGAAAGAAGCTGAGAAATTGGGAAACTCGGATCCTGAGCAAAAAGCTCATAATCCATATTTCCTCCAGAAAATCCGCTGAAACCGCAATTAACTTTGAATTCCAACTAAATAGACTTAGTTGGTGCCCCCATCAGGAATTGAACCTGAATCTTAGCTTTAGGAAAGCCACGTTCTATCCATTTGAACTATGGGGACCTGCAAGAAGAGCCTCGTTTTACCTCAGCCGCACGCCTTTTGACAAATGCCGCGCCTAGTCCTCGGCGCAGAGGTCGCATCGCGTTAGAGCGGGCGCCAGAGCGTGCAGCAGAGCGACGGATCCCGGAACATTCCCTGCATGCCCACCAGAAGGAGGAATTCTACTCATGCCGCAAAATTCCGGAACCCAGCGATTACCTAAATCCGAGGCCGATCCCGTGCCTCCTCCGCTCCAGCCTCCCACCGGCGAACTCCGCGACGAGCACCTGCAGATCGATCAAACCGAGGGCGATGAAGGAGGCGGGCACTCCAACCTCAGCAATGTGGAGCGCCTCCGTCGACGCCCCAAAAAGAAAAAGCGCACCGAGCACTGAGTCGCGCCCGCGCGTTTTCGCTGAGCCTATACCGCTCAATCTCGCCGTCTACTTCAGCACGGTCTTGAGATCGCTATACACCTTCAGCATCGTGGTATCGAGCTCGAGCGGGGTCACGGAAACATAGCCGTGGTCCACGTACCAGCAGTCCGTTTCCTTGACCTTGCGGTAGCCCTGGTAGGTGCCGCCGATCCAGAAATAGTCGCGGTCGCGCGAATCCTGCCGCTTCACGATCTCCGTGCTGTAGATGCGATAGCCCTGCGTAGCCGCCGCAATGCCCTTCACCTTCGGGAGCGGCAGGTTGGGCACGTTCACGTTCAGCATCATGCCGTCGGGCCAATGCTTGAGGCCCGCTTTCCAGGAAGCGGCCGAGGCGCTCGAGCCACGCGAGGCGCGCGCCTTTCCAGCACCCGTACCCGCACCCGTGCCGTGCCCCGCACCCGCGCAATGCGGAAGCACCATCCCGAGCACCTTGCGCAGGCTCTTGGCTGCCGTGGCGTAATGCACTTTGGCGCCTTTTTTGGCGAAATCGAGGCTGAGTGAAACTCCCACCGAGGGAATGCCCTGGTTTGCGCCCTCGCGGGCCGCCGAGGCCGTGCCGGAATAGTATACGTCCTGCCCGAGGTTGGCGCCGCGGTTGATGCCGGAGAGGATCAGGTCGGGCTTCTTGCCCTTGAAGATCACGTTCAGGCCGATGTGGATGCAATCGGCGGGGCCGCCGCTCACGGAATAAATGTTTTTGGAGAGCTCGTGCACCCGCAGCGGCTTGTGGAGTGTGAGGTGGTGGCCCGTGGTGGAGCGCTCGCGGTCCGGCGCCACGATCACCACGTGGTGGTCGCGGCCGAATTCGCGGGCCAGGGCGTGAATGCCTTCCGCGTCTACGCCGTCGTCGTTGGAAATCAGGATTCTCAAGCGGCTCATGATCCGGGCCCTCCCGCCCTCAGGCATACCATCAAATGCTCGACGGCCTAATAGCTATCGCGCAATACCTAAATGCCCCCACCTAAATGCCCCCGAAGATTCCGTCCTTGTTGTCCTGCCCGAGGAAGCCCGTGCCCGTAAGGTTCAGCAGCACCTCAAAGCCCAGCTGCGCGTTTTTGGGATTCAGGTGCCTCGCCCACTCATAGCGCAGGGAAACGCCCCAGCACTCGGAGGGATGCGTGAGGATCGTATTCGCGCTCCAGCTCAGCTGCGATTGGTAGTAAAGATCGTAAGAGTAGGAAAGCCTCTGCATCACGAAATCGTTCAGGCTCCACGACAGCGTGCCGCCTACCGTGCGCGATTCCGTGGGCAGGTGATCCTTATAGGTGTAGTTCAGCGAAATGCTCCGCTCAAAGGTGCGCGTTTTGCGCAGGTTCTGCAGCTTCTTCCAGTACCACGTAAGGCTCGTGCTCACCCAGTGCTGCCCCTTGAAGATCTCCTCGGGCTTGTCTTCCGCGCGCACCACCGCTCTCGGATAGAAGCGGTATTCCAGATCGTGGGAGAAGGATTCGTCGAGCGCGAAATGGCTCTTGGCCAGTAGATAAGAGAAGGCGCGGGCGGAATCCCCTCCCCCCGGCTGCTTTTGCTGATTCTGCAACTCGAGAAAATCGAAGGCCTGGGCCACGTTGAGCGTCCAGATCTCCTGGTACCGATCGTAGTGTGGATCGTAATTGTCCCACAGGCGCTCGTATTCAATCTCGAGTTCCTGCTTGCGGTTGAACGGCCGCGGATAAACCTTTGGCTTGCGCGCCGGCAGGAGATCGTACGGATAGGATCGCGGCAGCTCCTCCTGGCTCTTCATCTTGCGGATCAGCCGGGAGTTGAATCCGTAGAACACCGATCTTCCCTGCGGAAACCGCAGGAAGTTCGTGGAGTTCGTTTCCGGCACGATATCGTACTGGTCAAACAGGCCGTCGGCATAGGTAAGCTGCCGCTGGAAGAGATGGTCCTTATCGAGATGCACCTTCGGGATAAAGGAAAAGTTCACGAAAGGCTGCATCTGGTGCTTTACTTTCGAAACCTTCTGCCCGTCGTAGTTGAACACCCGCTCGAAGGTGGTGGAGGTATCGAGCTTCAGCTGGAAATAGCGGGTGCTCGTGGCACCGAGCTTCGGATTGTTGGGCGGAAGGTTAAAAGTATAGCGGATCTCGTTATAGGCCGCGCTCGGCACCACCGAGAAGTAAGGCCCCGCCCGGAACGGCAGAGACAATTCCGGCGTGAAGATATAGCGATGGGCCTCGCGCAGGCGCTCCGGAATCAGGGGCGTGGCGTTTTGAAAGTCCGGATCGAAGACCTTGTTTCCATTCAGGTCATAAAAAGAGCCACCGAGGCGATCGAAGCGGTCAAAACGGCCGTAAAGAGAGCCGTAAAGCGGCCCCAGCAGCCTGCGCTCCTTCACGCCCGCATGCACCGTGGGCGTGGCCTGCACCGTATTCCCGTCGAAGCCCTTGGGGTCGAGGGTCATCAGATTGCGGTAGTGCTTCACTTCGGCGCTCACGAAGAAATCGTCGAACGGCGCCTGGGCCACCGCGTTCGACTCGATCGCCGGTTTTCCGAGCACGTTGATGTCTTCCACGAAGTCGTAAACGTAGTCGCGATCCCGCACGTCCCAGTAGCGCCAGCGGATCCCGAAATTTTTAAAGAAAGGCCAGTGGTGCTCCGTGCGCACCGCCCCCCGGTTGCTTTCGTAGGGATCGGTTTTGTCTTTGGTGAAATAGCCGTTGAAGGTGCCCTCTATCCCCCCATAGCTCTTGTAGCGATGCTCCGCCTCATAGCGCAGGCCGCGGTCCGAATAGCGGCCAAAGGAGAGCGTGGCGTCCTGGTGCTCGCCCAAGGTGAGGAAGAGCGGCTGCACGAACACGAAGCCGTGGCTGCTTTGGCCTCCCATGCGGGGAAAGAGCAAACCGCTCTGCCGCTTTTTCTTCACGGGCACGATCAGGTAAGGGAGATAAAGCGCCGGCACATCCTTGATCTGCAGGAATACCGAACTCATGAAGGCATAGCCTTCCACCGTGAGATCTACTTTGCGCGCGCTCAGCTTCCAGCTCTCGGGACAATCCTTACAGGTGGTGTATTCGCCCTCCGTGGTGAGGTAGTGCTCATCGCCCACGCGGCGGATCAGCTGCCCCTTCAGGGTGTAGAGATCGTTATACACGCGGCCATAAAAGATCGCGCCTATTCCCGTGCTGAGATTGAAGTGCAGCTCCGCGCTCTCCACGGTGGTCTCTTTGTCCACGAAGACCACGTTGCCGCGGGCCTTGATGTCTTTGGTGGTATCGTCGAGCCAGAGGTAATCAGCCGCCAGGCGCTTGCCCTGCGCGCTCACCACCACATGGCCGAAGGCCTCGTACACCTTTTCGCGCGAATGGTAGAGGGTGCGATCGGCGGTGATATGGTACTTCTCGCCCAGCGAATCCACTTCAAAGGACGACGACGCATAAGCCGGCGTGCTCACCACTCCCATGAGCGCCGCGCAGAAAAATCCCAGCCTCGCCGCCGAGGGCAAGAGTGCAGAAAAGAACGTGAACAAGCCCTTGGATTTTAGCGTGTGAAGCACGGAAAACGCTAGAGATTCCCTCGCCCTAACGCAGCGTGAAAGCGTTTATCTCTCCACCTATCTCACCGCTATTTTTTGTTTTTTTTGGCGGGCGCTTTCTCGAGCTTGGCTCCGGTCTTTTTCCACTGCAGCATCTGCAGGAGAGAGGCGAGCACGTCGGGCAGCTTTTCCCTCGGTACCACCTGATCGATAAAGCCCTGGGTCAGGAGAAATTCGGAAGTCTGAAATCCTTCCGGCAATTTCTGCCGGATCGTTTGCTCGATCACCCGCGGGCCGGCAAATCCGATCAGCGCCTTGGGCTCGGCCAGGATCACGTCGCCCAGCATCGCGAACGAAGCCGCCACACCCCCCGTGGTGGGATCCGTGAGCACCGAGATAAAAGGCAGGCCGGCCTTTCGCATTTCCATCACATAGGCGCTCGTTTTCGCCATCTGCATCAGAGAGAGAATGCTCTCCTGCATCCGCGCGCCGCCGGAAGCGCTCACCACCACGGCGCCGGTGCCGTCTTCCAAGGCACGCTCGAGCTGCATGGTGATCTTCTCGCCCACCACGGAGCCCATCGAGCCGCCCATGAATTTGAATTCAAAGGCGCCGATATGCACCGGCAGGCCACCAATCTCGCTCTTGCCGCAAACATAGGCATCGTTGGCGCCGAGCTTTTGAATCGTGGCTTCGAGGCGGTTTTTATAGGGCTTCAGATCATTGAACTCGAGGGGATCGCTGGACTTGAGGTCCTGCCCGTACTCCTCGAGAGTCGCGCCCTTGGTGAGATGATCGATGCGCTCTCGGGCGCTCATGCGGAAATGGTGGTTGCAGGCGGTGCAGATGAAGTGGTTCTCCGCGAGCACCCGGGTTTCCATCACCTCGCCGCAGCTGGTGCACTTGAACCACATGCCTTCCGGCACACGCGTGGTTCTCTCCTCGGCACTCTTTTGTTTGATGCCCGGGGTTTTAATCTTATCGAAGGACGACATCGCCGCTCCTTATGAAGGCCAAGTGAAGGCCACGAAAACCGTGAAACTCTTCACGGGAAACATTAAGCTGGAGGATCCAGCCTCAGAAAGTAAACCGATCTGAAGGTTTGATCAACTTAAGGCTCGGAATTCCCAGCGCTTTTATCTCTTTTTTGAGCTCTTTTAGGTATTCGGGCTTCAAGTGATAGATCAACAGAGGAACCTTCTTCTTGAGCTTCACGAGCTCATCGGCAAACATGCCAGGCGTAAAATGGCCCGCCGCGTGAGCCACCTTGGTGAGGCGATCGGGGAAGGCGATTTCGGTGAAAACCGCCTTTAATTTCTCCTCCTTATTCGCCTCTTCCCAGAGCAGATCGGTGGGGCCCGTATCGCCCGTGATCAAAATAGAGTTCTTGTTTTTTTCCCGCACGATGAAGCCCACGGCGGGCACGGGATGATGCACCGGATAAACCTGAATATGAATAGAGCCGAGCTGCACCTCCCGCTCCACAGGCCGGTAGCTCAGGATGGGGCAATGCCCATTCGTGATCGTGGTGAAATCGGGCCAGATCTTGTTGTTGAAGAGATGCCTGCGAAGCAGATCGAGGATCTCGAAGGTGGAGATCAGCTCGATCGGGCGGCGACGGTAGGTGAATACGTTGTCGGCCAGAAAGCAGATGTCTTTCACGTGATCGAGATGCGAGTGCGAGATGAAGATGTAGTCAACGTCCCGCTGCTGCTTCAGCGTAAGCGTGGAGGCGGCGGAGCCGGAGTCGATCAGGATATTGCTGTTCAGCAGAAAGCTCGGCGTGGAAAAGCCGGGGGCCACTCCTCCATCAGCACCGAGAATACGCAACTTCAAGCGGATCTCCTCCTGGGCAACAAACGGGGCATCGAAAGCCTCGATAAAATCAACAGCATCAGAGCCTACGCGGTACCGGCTCCACCGCCGCCGCCATCGTCCTTCTGGCGCTTCTTACCCATTCTCTCCAGTTTAAAAGCCTGCACGAAGCCGTCAACCACTTTCTCATCGAACTGCGTGCCGCTGTTTCTCACGATCTCCTCAAAGGCCACGTCATAATCGAGGCCTTTGCGGTACGGGCGGTTCGAGGTCATGGCATCAAACGTATCGGCCACGGAAATGATCCGGGCGATCAGCGGAATCTGCTCCCCCCGAAGCTTCTTGGGATAGCCGAGGCCATCGGGGCGCTCGTGATGGAAGCGCATCCCATCGGTGATCTTTTTCATGGATTTGATATTGGCCAGGATCTTCCAGCCCATCTCCGGATGCTGCTTCATATGCTCCCACTCCACCGCATCGAGAGGGGCTTCCTTCTTGAGCACTTTATCGTCGATACCGATCTTGCCCACATCGTGCAGGATGGCGGAGAGCTTCACGTCTTGAATCTCTTTTTTCTCGAGCCCCATATGCTTGGCGATCAACTCGGAGAACAGCGCCACCCGTTTGGTGTGGCCGCCGGTAACTCTATCCTTGGCTTCCACGGCCGTAACGAGCGCCATCACGGTTTCATGGAACTGGGTTTCGAGGTTCTCGTAGAGCATCGCGTTTTCCACGGCGATCGCCACCTGGGCCGCCAGCGTTTCGAGCAGGCGCTGGTCCTGCTCGGTGAAATCCCCGCTCAGGCAGTTGATGGCCTGCAGCACTCCGAGGAGCTCACCCTTGTTCTCCACGGGCACGCAAACCATATTACGGGTCTGGAACTGGCCTTTCTGATCGGCCTTTTTATAGTGGCGCTTGTCTTTCTCCACATCGTTCACCAGCACGGCCGCGCGGCGAAGCGCCACGGTGCCGGCGATCGAGCTTTCGTCGATCTTAAGGCGGATCTGCTTGAGCTGATCGCTCGATACGTTTCCCACGATCGTTTCGAAATAAAGCTCCGAGCTTTCCTCGTCCACAAGATAGAGCGTGGCGCCTTCGCAGCCGAGGAGGCGGCAGGTGCTCTTCATCGCGGCTTCTCGCACGCGGGAGGTATCGAGGGTGGAATTGAGAATACTGGAGAACTCCATCAGGCTCTCGAGCTGATTGGTATAGCGGGCGGCCCGCTCCACAATCTCGCTGAGCTCGCCTTCGAGCGCCTGGGCTCGCTCCAGCACATTGCCCTGCTCTACGGCATCGTGAAAATGCTCCTGCAGCTCTCCGAGCTCCCTTACGATATTCACGGCATTGGTTCGCATCATGCCCATTGCTTTTTCCTCATCGCCACTCCTTGGCTCTTCTCATTCCCCGGCCCCAATCTACTTCTGACTCAGCTTCCAGACCCCGCTCCACTCCTCTGGCTCCACGATCCGGAAATCCCTGATCCTCTCTACAAACACCTGGCTCGGGCCATCGCCCGGCTTGAGCGAAAGGCAGGCGCCAAAAGCGCTCTCGGCGTCGTCCCACTCACCGGCACGGTAGTGCTTGAGGCCCACCCGGAAGGCATGCACCCATTCGGGCTCCTTCTCCTCGCCCGCACTCACGAGCTCCATGATCTCCACCGACTCATCGCGCCCCTTCACCCTCACCTTATCGAGAGGGCGGAACAGGAATTCTTTGCCCGATTGCTCGGCGGTATGGGTGCTCACCACGATATGGGTTCCATAAACGGTGTTCACGCCCTCGAGGCGCGAGGCGAGGTTCACGTTATCGCCCATCACGGTATAGGAAAACACCTGATCGCTGCCCATATTGCCCACGGCCATATCGCCCGTGTGAATGCCGATGCGGTTCTCGATCACGATATTGTGGCGGGATTTCCATTCCGTATTGATGCGGGCGAGCTCGGCCCGCATCTCGAGCGCGGTTTTGCAGGCCAGGCGCGCATGATCCGCGATATCGAGAGGCGCGCCCCAGAAGCACATAATGCCATCGCCCATGTATTTATCGAGAGTGCCCTGGTTGGCGAGGAGGATACTGGTCATCCGGGTGAAGTATTCGTTGAGGAGCTGGGTTACCACGCCGGCATCGAGGTGCTCGGCGATCTTGGTGAAGCCCACGAGGTCCACGAACATCACCGTGAGCTCTTTTTTCTGGCCGCCCAAGCGAAGCTTGGTTTGGTCTTTCAGAATCTCCTCCACCACCGCGCCCGACACATATCGACTGAAAGCCGCGCGCACCACTTTCTTCTCCCGCTCCTCGGTGAAATAGCGATAGAGAACGCCGGCAAAAAACACGGTGAAGGCGCAAAGCGAAGGCAGGATGGTGGGTACCACCACGCCATTGTTGAAGAAGAAGCTGTTGGCTCCCACCTGCAGGATCGCGATCAGGAGCACGCTCACGGCAAAACTCATGATCGGATGGAAGCGGTATACCGCCACGGCGCTCAGAGCACCGAAAAGGATCACAAGCGCATAGCCCCAGAGGAAGAAGCGGGTATCGCGTACCATATACTTCATCTGCAGCAGGTTGGAGGCCACCGTGGCGTGCACCTCCACTCCGGGATAGTCCTTCGTGAAGGGGGTAGCGCGGATATCTTTCAGGCCGATCGCCGTAACGCCCACGAATACCATTTTGCCGCCGAATTGCTTTCGCAGCTCGGCCTCGCTTTTCGCGGGATCCACCACATCGGAAAACTCATAGTAAGGAAACTCCCGCTCGCCCCCATAGAAGCGCACCAGCATATCGCCCCAAGGCGTAAGAGGCGCATAGAGGCGGCCTTCGCTTCGCTTTCCGTCGGCTCCCCTGGCCACACTGCGAAGGGAGAGTTCTCCGTCCTCGAAATGATAAACTGGCTCCTCGCCCAGATAGGCCGCCGTGGCATGCAGGGCGAGTGATCCGAGCACGGCGCGCTTGTATTCAAAAATCATCGGCACGCGGCGGATCACGGAATCGTCGTCGATCGAAGGCATGAACTGGCCGATGCCGGAGCTCTTGTTGAGCGAGCGCACGATCTGCGGAAGGTTGAGCACGGGGCGCTGGTTATCGAGCTTGGAAAGCGTGCTCACCAGCGGAAGCTCGTTGCCGTCTTTGTCGAGCCTGGTGTTGTTGCGGAGCGGGCGGATGCCGTATTCGTGCAGAAGGGTTTCGCCCTCGGCCAGGATCCTTTCGGCCTCTTCGTCTTTGAGATCGTTGGCCTTGCGGGAGGCGTCTTCGTCGGCAAAGGAATAGCCGAGGATCACGGGGATATTGGTTTCATTGAGGGCGTTCGAGAAACGCTCGTCGGAATCCACCTCCAGCATCCGCGTTTCCACCATCTGCGCGGCGGCGGAATCGAAGCCCTGGGCCTGGATCAGCTCTTCGCGAAGGCGGTTGAGCTCCTCGAAGGCGTTCCTTTCCTTGCCGGAAAAGGTGATATCGAAGGCCACTACTTTGGCCCCGGCCTTCTCCAAGCGGCGGATGAGGTCGATATACACCGATCTGCGGAAAGGAAAGTACTGGTAGCGGGCGAGCGATCTTTCGTTGATCTCGATCACGGCCACATCGGGATGGGGCAGGCCGCGGTTGTGCGAGCGAAGGTGAAGATCGTAATCGAGGCGATCGAGCCACTGCAGGCCGAAGCTGCGCGCGATATCGGTGCTGCGCCGGTGCACCCGGGCCTCGGCGGCATCGGTTACCTTATCGCTTTCGAGAAACCATACGTACTGCTGAAAGAGCACGGCCGATACGAAGATCGTGAGAATCAGGGCCGTGATAGTGCGCGGTGTGAGCTTCAGCATCCTTGCTTGGTCTCGCTTTTCCTAAAGTCAATTCGGTAATCAGTTCAGTAATCAGTAGTGAATCGAAATCCCGCTTCAGGCGGTAAAGGCCATCCTCCTGATCCATCAGGAGAAAAGCCTCAATAATATTGTAAGGAAGCGCGGCCTACTTTTCCAACAATTCGAGCGCCAGGCGGTAAGCTTCGTTCTTTCTCATCCCATGGCTCATCGCAGCCTTCACCAATACCTTCTGCCCGGCCCCGAGCTGCGCCAATTCTTTGACGAACTCCCGCAACTCCTCTTCTTTGAGGCCAGTGGATCCCCCCTCGGCCGCAGGAAGAGATAGCCCGAGCACATACTCCCCGCGTGGCTCCACCTCTCCGATCTCCGCGAAAACCGAAGCGCAGCTTCCTCGGGTGATCGTTTCAAAGCGCTTGGTAAGCTCCCGGCCCACCACGAGAAGAGCAGAGGGAAAATGGCCCGCCAAAAACTCCAGACAACCCTGGATCCGGTGCGGGCTTTCGAAGAAAAACTGCAAGCCACCGCCGCCTACCGCCGCCTTGGCCCAGGCTTCCCGCTCCGCTTTCTCTCTCGGAAAAAAACCTTCGAAACGGAACGCGCTCTCACGGAATCCGCTCACGCTCACCAGCGCCATCAAGGCCGAAGCTCCCGGTACCGGAAATACCGTTACGCCCGCTTCCGCGCAGGCATTCACCAGCTCCGCCCCGGGATCACAGAGGCCCGGCGTTCCGGCATCGGAAAGATAGGCGCATACAGCTGGCCCCTCGGCCAAGGAGCTCACCAGCTCCTCAATTCTTGACCGAGTGGTATGCTCATGCACGGAAACCAGTTTTGTATGGATACCGAAATGCGCGAGCAGTTTTCCGGTTTCGCGCGTGTCTTCCGCGGCCACCCATTTGGCCTGCTTCAGCACCCGAAGCGCACGAAATCCCAGGTCTTCCAGATTCCCGATCGGGCTACCCAGCATATACAGCCCGGGGGCAAGCTCTGGCCCTTTTTGGCTATCGGTGGGGGGATCGGTTTCTCTATCCGGTTTCTGCGGCACTGGATCTTTCATAGGAGGATCCTTTATACTTTATTCAGGGCGGCATGGCAGCAGGATTTCCTGCTTCGCCAACACCGCTCACCACAGACGACAACCATGGAGGGAAGTCATGAGTCTGCGTGCGAGCTTATTGAACCAGGGAGAAGTAACCGTTATCGCCTTGGAAGGGAAACTGGATTTCGAAAACCAGGACATCCTTCGCGAGAGCATCATCAACCTCACCCGCCAGGGCAAACGCGTGGTGGTGGACATGGAAGGCCTCAACTTCGTGGGCTCCTCCGGAATCACCCACTTCATCCGCTCTCTTTACGAGCTGCAGGAGCGCGGAATGGCCGTGCCTCACCTCTGCAATGTGAAGAGCGAATTCCGCAAAATTATCTCGGCTTACGATGTGAACCGCGAGTTCGCCATCCACGAGAACCGCGAAATGGCGGTTACCGGATTCTTCCGCACTGGTTCCGGCGAGAGCAACTAGTCCAATTTCAAACCATTCCCTCCCCTGGATCAGGAGGAGCCTAGGTGGACCCGGGCTCCTCTGTTTTTTTGCCTGCTTCCCGCCCCGCTTTATGATTAAAGAGAAGCATGGAAATCCTCAAAAGGCGCATTCAAGAGCTCAACGAGCAGCTCGCCAACCAGATCGCGGCCGGCGAAGTGGTGGAGCGCCCGGGATCCGCGCTGAAAGAGCTCGTAGAAAACTCCCTCGACGCCGGCGCCACCTCGATCACCGTGAAGATCGCGGAAGGCGGCGTAAAACTCCTGGAAGTTTCCGATAACGGCATCGGCATTCACGAAGACGACTTCCGCCTGGCCCTCGGCCGCCACGCTACGAGCAAGATCTCCACCACGCAGGATCTCTTTGCCATCAACAGCTGGGGCTTCCGGGGCGAGGCCTTGGCCTCGATCGGCGCCGTTTCCCGCCTTACTCTGAGCTCGAGGGCCGAAGGCTCCGGCATGGGAAAGGAGATCATCACGGAGGGCGGAAAGATCGTCTCCGAAAAAGCGGTGGCTCGCCCCGTGGGCACCACACTCCGGGTGGAAGATCTCTTCTACAACACCCCCGCCCGCCGAAAATTCCTCAAAAGCCAGGGCGCCGAAACCGCCTATTGCTGGCACACCCTCCATCGCCTGGCGCTCGGCTCCTTCGATACGGCCTTTGAAGCCTGGGGCGATGGCGAGCGGCTGTTCCACTATCCTTCCGCCTCGGGCCCTGCCACGAGAGTGGTGCAGGTGTTTCGGGAGGCCTGGGGCGTGAAGGTAGAGGAGAACGAGCTGCTCGAGCTGCAAGCCGAAAGCTCCCCTCTTCGCCTGCAAGCCTGGCTGCTGCCGAGCCGGCATTTCATTCCTTCTTCCCGCGGCATCCTCACTTTCGTGAACGGCCGCTCGGTGAAGGACAAACTTCTCTCCCAGGCGATCCTGGCCGCCGCCAAAGAGGTGCTCTTTGGAAAACTCTACCCGCAGCTCGTGCTGCACCTCGAAGCCCCTGCCGATTGGGTGGACGTGAACGTGCATCCCGCCAAGGCCGAAGTGCGCTTCAAGGAGCCGGGGCATGTGTTCGGTTTCGTGCGCAAGCACCTGGAGAAGGCGCTCGCGGGCGACCGGCGCGGATCCGTGGATCTGGCCGGAGAAGAACCGCCGATTTCCCCGGCCTCCACCTTGGCTGATTTGCTTTTGCCGCTCGATAGCCCGGTGCAGTTCCGCCAAAAGAGCGACCAGCAGGCCCCCTTCCAGGAAAGCGCCGCGAGCCACGCCGCCGGCCTTCCGATGGGCCCTGCTTTTGGCATGGGCCGCTCCGATTTCACGTTTTCCACTCCGGAGCCCGCCACCTCTCTCGGGATGCATGGCTCGGTATCGCCCGAAGCCGCGCGCACCAGTGGCCCGCAGTTCCTCGGCACCTTGCGGAACACCTATCTGGTTTGCCAGGATGAGCACGGCCTCCTCCTTGTGGACCAGCACGCCGCGCACGAACGGGTTACTTATGAACGCCTGAAACAAAAACGTCTCGATACGGCGGGCTCCTCCCCTCTTCTGATCTCGCTGCAGGTGGAGCTTCCCCGCACCGCCCTCGATCGCCTCGAAAATTCCTTCCCTCGGCTCGCCGAGCTCGGCCTCATGCTGGAGCGCACCGGCCCCACCCTTGTGGCCGTGCGGGAGCTGCCCAATCTCCTCCTCCGCCGCGATGGCACGCCGATGGTGCAGGCGGGAGATCTCCTGCGCAAAATCGCCGGCGAATGGGAAGACGAAACCACCCTCGACGCCGCCGCCGAAAAGCTGCGCGACCTCCTGCTGCACACCCTGGCCACCGAAAGCTGCCATGGCTCGGTGCGGGCGGGGCAAACGCTTTCCCCTTCCGAGGCGCACGCCCTTCTGCAGCAGATGAGCGACACGGATTTTTCCGGCCACTGCCCTCACGGGCGCCCCACCACCGTGCGCTTCAAATGGAGCGAAATCGAGCGCCTCTTCAAGAGGATCCTCTAAGCGCATGAAGCAACCCCCTCCTCCGATCGTGCTGGCCGGGCCTACCGCGGGCGGAAAGAGCGCCCTGGCGATGGAATTCGCGCGCGCCCGCCGGGCCGAGGGCCAGGAATGCGAAATCATTTGCGCCGATTCAGTCACCGTTTACCTTGGCCTCGAGATCGGCGCCGCCAAGCCTTCGCGGGAGGATAGGCACGAGTTCCCTCACCACCTCCTCGATGTGGCCTCTCCCAAAGAAGATTTCACCGCCGGCGATTTCGTGCGCCTCGCTTCCCACGCGATCGAAGGCATTCAATCCCGGGGCGCGCTTCCTCTGCTGGTAGGAGGCACGGGCTTTTACCTCCGGGCTCTGCTGCGCGGAATGGCTTCGGAAGAGGCGGAAGACCAGTCAAAAGCCGCTGCTCTCAAAGCCGCGCTCGAGAAACGAGCCGAAGAGGAAGGCTATCCCGCTCTTTATGCAGAGCTGATGCGCAGGGATCCGGGCTCGGCTCCTACCGTGCATCCGAACGATCACTACCGGATCGTGCGCGCGCTGCAGGCGATGGATCTTTATGGACGCCCTTGGAGCGATTTGAACCGCGAGGCCCGCGCCCGCGATTGGAAATATCCGGGCACCCGCTTTTTCTGCTTGGATATCGACCGGGAACTTTTGCGAGCACGCATTGCCGAACGCTCCCGGCAGATGGTAGAGGCCGGCCTGCTTACGGAAGTGAAGGACTTGCTCGATTCCGGCCTTCCTCCCGAAGCCAAGCCTCTGCAGAGTGTGGGTTATAAAGAATGCGTGGATACCCTGGCCGGCCGGGAACCCGAATCCACTCTGATAGATCGCATCACGCAGAGCACCTCCCGCCTCGCCAAAAGCCAGCGCACCTGGTTTAAAGGCGAACAGGGCGTGGAGTGGCTGCAGGGGCCCGATTTTTTCGCCAATCTCGAGCGCGCCGCACCACAGCATCGCTAGGCAACCCCCCGTTTTCCCTTTATCATTCCGGCATGGATCTGAATGAACCAAGCCAACAGGACGAAGTAAAGATCATCATCATCTCTGACGGCACCGGAGAAACCGCTTCGCTCATGACCAAGGCCGCGGTGATCCAGTTCTCCGACCGGGAGATCTCCTATACCCGCTACAAAAACATCCGCACGCAGGTGCAGATCGAAGCGATCTTTGAAGACGCCGCCACCCGCCACGACCTGATCGTATACACCCTCGTGGCCCCCGAGCTGCGCAAGGCCACGCAGGAGCTGGCGCAAAAATACAAGGTGCCCGCGATCGACCTCCTCGGCCCTCTGCTCAACTCCATGGCCGCCTTCTTCGAAGCGGCCCCGAAATCGCAGCCCGGCCTCACGCACTCGGTAAATGAAAACTATTTCAAGCGCATCGCCGCCATGGAATTCACCATATTCCACGACGACGGCAAAGCCCTCGGCGGCATCGACGAGGCCGACATCGTGATCCTCGGGATCTCCCGCACCTCGAAAACGCCGCTCTCGATGTACCTCTCGATGCAGGGCTACAGGGTGCTCAACATCCCGCTGGTGCAAGGGGTGCCGATCCCTCCCGAGGTTTTCAAAACCGACCAGAACAAGATCATCTGCCTCACGATCCAGGCCGAGGTGCTGCACACGATCCGCAAGGCGCGCCTCGATCGCCTCGGCAAGGATCCTCGCGACCACACGCCCGAAACCTACGCTTCCATGGAGCACGTGCTCGGCGATATCGAATACGCCACCGGAATCTTCAAACAGAACCGCAAATGGCCCGTATTTGATGTTTCGGGCAAGGCTCTCGAGGAAACCGCCGCCGAAGTGGTGCGCATCATCAGCACCCGCAAGAAAATCGCCGCCAAATCCGGCGGACAGTGAGCGCCATGCGCCCCTCTTCCTCCAAGCGCCGCAGCCCCGATCGGCCCGTGGCCTTCTTCGGAAAGCTCACTTTCGAGTTTTTCAATAACGACGACGAAGAGTTCAAGCTGCGCACCTTGAAGAGCCTGGCCAAGGAAGCCCGCAAGGAATTCAACCTCAGCTGCACCCTCGTGGAAGAAGGCGAGGTGGAAAACCCGGAACGAGGCACCTTCGCGCTTTCGCTTACGGCCGCCAATCCAGAAAGCGGTAAAAACCAGCTGAATAAAATTCTCGCCTTCTTCGACGAAAAAGCCCCCGCCCGCATCCTCCTCGAGGAATTCGAACAGGCTGAAATTCTTTGAACTTCACTCCGCGCCCTCCGTCTGGAATATTGCGCCGCATTCAGGGTAGAGTACCCGCTCAACGGAGCCCCTCCCATGACGCAATCTCCCGTGAATCCGCACCATGCCATCCCCAGCGCCGAAGCCATCTCCCTCGAAGACCAGTACGGCGCCCACAACTACCATCCCATCCCGGTGGTGCTCTCCCGCGGCGAAGGCGTTTTCCTTTGGGATCCGGAAGGAAAGCGTTACTACGACTTCCTCGCCGCCTATTCCGCCGTGAACCAGGGCCACTGCCACCCAAAAATCCTGAAAGCCCTCGAGGAGCAGGCGAAAGTGCTCACCCTCACCTCCCGCGCCTTTTACAACGATCAGCTCGGCCCCTACGCCCGCTACATCACCTCCTACTTTGGCTATGAGCGCGTGCTTCCGATGAATACGGGAGTGGAAGGGGGCGAAACCGCGATCAAGCTGGCCCGCCGTTGGGGTTACGAGAAGAAAAAAATTCCCGACGAGCAGGCCAGGATCGTTTTCGCTCACGGCAATTTCTGGGGACGCACCCAGGCCGCCATCTCCTCCTCCACCGATCCGAGCGCCCGCCGCGGCTTTGGCCCCTATATGCCCGGCTACGAGATCGTGCCCTATAATGACCTTGCCCGCCTCGAAGACGCCCTCCGCCACCCCCATGTGGCCGCCTATATGCTCGAGCCCATCCAGGGCGAAGCCGGCGTGGTGATCCCCGACGACGGCTACCTGACAGGCGTGCGCGCCCTCTGCGATAAATACAATGTATTGATGATCGCCGACGAAGTGCAAACCGGCCTCTGCCGCACCGGAAAAATGCTGGCCTGCGATCACGAAGGCGTGAGGCCCGATATCCTCATCCTCGGCAAGGCCCTCTCGGGCGGAGTGCTGCCGGTATCGGCCGTGCTTTGCGACGATTTCATCATGCTCAATATCCGTCCCGGGGAGCACGGCTCCACCTACGGCGGAAACCCCCTCGCCTGCCGCGTGGCCATGGCCGCGCTGGAAGTGCTCAAGAGCGAGAACCTCGCCGAAAACTCCCGCCGCATGGGCGAGCTCTTCCGCTCCGAAATGCAGCAGCTCTCTTCCATCCCTTGGGTGGAGGGCGTGCGCGGCCGGGGGCTGATGAACGCGATCCTCGTGAAAAAAGACGGCCCGGTAAAAGCCTGGGATCTTTGCATGAGCCTCCGGGATAACGGCCTGCTCGCCAAGCCTACGCACGACCACATCATCCGTCTCGCGCCCCCGCTCGTGATCAACGAAGCGCAGATGCGCGAATGCTGCGGCATCATCGTAAAAACCTTCCGGGAAGCCGCTCAGGAGAAATAGAAATTGCGCAACCGATCCGGCCTCCTTTTCGCTCTCCTGGTGGCGGGCCTGCTCGCCGGGTGCAGCTCAAAATCTCCCTCGGTGATCACGCCCACTCTGCCCAGCCTTGTGAACCGGCAACCGGCGATCATTTTCGTTCATGGCTTTTATGGCTCCGCCCTCCGGAAAAAGAACTACGGGCGCCGCATCTTCTTCACGGGCTGGGAGGCCCTCTTCGGCACGGGAGCCCTGAGCCTGTTCCAGAAAGAGCTCGGCACCCCGCCCGGCCCTGAGCTCGAGGTGGAGGGTGTGCTCGGGCGGGTTCCAGTGGTGCCCGGCCTTTACGAGATCGACGTTTACTCCCGGTTTTTGCAGAACCTCCGCGCTTCTCAGAGGGAATACCAGGTGCTGCCTTTGATCTACGATTGGAGAGGCGATCTCTCCGAACCCGTGCAACAGCTCGCCTCCCTGGTGAAGCTGCTGAAAGAAAAAGGGGTGCCGCGGATCTCCATCGTGGCCCATAGCATGGGAGGCACGATCGCCACCTACTATCTCGGCTATGGCACCCAGCCTCCGGCCACCGCCAAGCTCAATTGGGAGGGAGCCAAAAAGATAAACAAGGTGATCTTTTTCGGAACCCCCTTCGAAGGCTCGGCCGTTACGTTCTACTCCTTTCAGTACGGCTCCGGGCTCGCGCAGAGCAAGCGCCTCCTCAACGCCGATACCATGAGCAGCTTCCCTTCGATGTACCAGCTGCTGCCAAGTTCCATTGATTTGATGAACGCCAAGGGAAGCCCCTCCACCTACCTCCTCTTTGATCCCTCTTTCTGGAAAAAATACGCTCTCGGGCTCCACCGCCGGGAGGGATTGCCCTCGGGCCTCCAGAGCGCAAGAGAGGCGTTCACGGCAGAGCAGCTGATAAAAGGGCGGGCTTGGCGCGAGCGCGTGATGCTCGGCCGCTCCGATGCCTGGCCGTCCCCCTCCCACCTGAAAATCATGAACGTGGTGGGCGGTAGCCAAAGCACCCTGGCGCTGGGATATTTTTTCCCGGAAAAAAAAGAGCTTCTATTCGATCCCGACTCCATCGAAGCGGCCGGCCTGAAACCGGAAGCCGTGCTTCGCCCGGGTGATGGATCGGTAACCCTGGCCTCGGCCACCGTGCCTCCCGCCCTCGAAGCGGCCACGAAAGTGATACGCACTGAATATTCGCACGAACACCTTTTCCTCGACCCCAAGGTGGAAGAGGAGTACAACGGGTTCCTGGCAACCCCCTAGACGAATCCCCCGAGGAAATCTATGCACAAGCTCGTATTGCTCCGCCACGGAGAAAGCACCTGGAACAAGGAAAATCGCTTTACCGGCTGGACTGACGTGGATCTTTCGGAAAAAGGGCGGGAAGAGGCCCGCGCCGCCGGCCAGCTTCTGAAAAAAGAAGGCTTTCATTTCGATCTGGGCTTCACGTCGGTATTGAAGCGCGCCATCCGCACCCAATGGATCGTATGCGATGAAATGGATCTTCTCTGGATCCCGATCCGCAAGAGCTGGCGCCTCAACGAGCGCC
>CAZTCD010000030.1:0-38704 GCA_964612065.1 uncultured Bdellovibrionales bacterium
GGACCGTGTTTCAGTTCCAGTGTGCCTGATCATTCTCTCAAACCAGGTACCCATCATCGCCTTGGTAAGCAGTTACCTCACCAACTAGCTAATGTGGCGCAGACTCATCTCTCGGCGATAGCTTGCGCCATCTTTCCCATTCAAAGCTTCACGCTAAGAAAGGCTTACTCGGTATTAGCCCGTCTTTCGACAGGTTATCCCAATCCAAGAGGTAGATTATCCACGTGTTACTCACCCGTGCGCCGCTTTACTCATCCTTGCGGACTTTCGCGCTCGACTTGCATGTATGAGGCCCGCCGCCAGCGTTCGTTCTGAGCCAGGATCAAACTCTCAAGTTAAACTAGAGATCCGATTTCTCGGATAATCTTGGCGATACCTTCGCGATACATCGGATCCGAAGATCTCCCGCATCAGATTGGTATCTAAATCTTGCGTCCGCCCTTCATTTCAGAAAGACGTGCGACTTAATTTTTATCAGAATTGACGTTTGCATGTACTGGCTGATTTGCTTCTAAATTGCGTTTAACGGCAAAAAAGAGACAAAGCAGCCCAATTTCCTACCTAGTTGTCAAAGAACAGAATTTCGAAGGAATCTCAATTCGTGTGTTTTGTGGTTATAGTGACTTTGAGCTGTGGGTGCAAGCCCATTTTGAGGAAATCGCGATAATTTTTCAGTTTTTTCGGACCGCTAAACGCGGTGCGTGAAACCAGATTTCCACACAAATTTCTGCTCGCAACACTAAGATATTAATCAATTATTTGCCCGCTTAGCAAAGAGCCCTTCTCGAAAATGTGGATAAGTCGCCACTTATAATGCGTAGCATTATTTTATCTAGACGCACTGCATCTCGAGCAAAAGTCGCCTCTTTTTTCACCCAAAATCATCTCAAAAATCAGCCCGCTGGTTCGAAAAATTCATTTGGTTGCACAATTAACTAATTATTATTTATCCCCTTCCGAAGAAAGGAGAAGATCCGCCACGGCTGAGGCTTCTACCTTCTAGTGATATATTGGATTCCAACTACACTGCCCAGCTTGGCGTCAACCATAGCCTCCATATCGCCAAACTCAGGAGACTGCAGCGAGAACTCGTATCTATAAACAAGAGATAGCGCACCATTGTAGAGGCGATACATAAGACGCCCCTTCGCCTGGAAGAAACTCACGGGATACGATTGATCAAAACCTTTCCGATTCTTGCTTCCAAGATATTGGAAAAGGCCTTTTTGAATGAGCCGAGCCGCATCCGATTCGGTAACAGCCGGATCAGAGGAAGGAACCTGCTCCGGAAGCGGATCGGACACCACGTAAATAAGATTTCCGTCGGAATCATAGGTTTGGCTGTGAACAGCTCCATATATAGGAAGGCTATTCGCTTGAAGGGAAATGCGCACCTGGGTGGTGGCATCCTCTTTTATCGATTCAACGGAGCCGGCAGAGGAAGGCGTGATACCGAATACGTCTTCCCCAAAACGCTCCAGAAATGCATGGGCTGCCAACTCTGGATTTTCCTCTCCCAGGAAAAAGCGCCCTTCACTCAGCTTTGTAACACCTCCACCCAAGTCGCGCTTTACAACCCACTTCTGCACACTCTCCGACTGCAGATCATCCAAAGCTCCTTTTCCAACAGCAGAGGGAACACGAACAGAGGGGGATCCTTGGAGAACAGGCGGGAGATATCCAGAAGCCGCCGGAACAGAAGACTGGCTCTCTGCCTTTTCGGCGGCCGTTCTATCCGTATCATCCGCTCCCTCCACGCCAGAGCTCAATGACGAAGATTCAGGATTCGAATCCGTGGAAGGCCAAAAAAACCAAAAACCAGCGACAGCAACTAGCGCGGAAGCAATTACTATAGAGTGGCGGCGCATCGATCCCCCTCCGGATTTTTACGGCCAAAGACTGTTGTTGGAGCAACTGCTACTGGTGGCCGCGCTACCTACTGTTAAAGAGAAGCTCACTGTTTCAGAAGCGCCGGGTGCGGTGTTTCCAGTGGGGTCTGCGTGCATGGGCTTAAAGGAAAGAGAAAAGTTTTTCACTCCTGAGCTCGTGGCTCGAATCACGAAGGAGGCCATCATGGTGGCGTCGTCGCGGGTGGAGCCTACGGGCAGGGAGGCAACGTAATCGCTGTTGGCATTGAGCCGGAAATATTCCCCCACCTCACCTCCGCTGGGGACACTGGTGCCGGAAGGTGCAGCTCCTAAAGTGGCGATTCCCACGCCCATTGAGGAGTTAGCGGGGTTTTCCAGATTGACGAGAACAAGCGCCGTTTCACCGACATCGAGAGTGCCGTTGCAGTTGCCTCCGGAAAGGAAGCTGTAGGAGTGGTCGTCGATCACTCTTATTTGAGTACTGGCGGTGGAAAGGCGAAGGCCTGCCGCTGAGTCTGCGCGATGAATGCCTTTATTGGTAAACTTGGTAAGGATCAAAGCTCGCTTGCCCACAGAAAGGTTAAGAAACGCTGGCCCTGAGGCGTCATAAAAGGCCTCGTAAAAGTCTCCGAAACGGGAAGTGGATGGAAGAAGCTGCAAGGCCCGCTTCACCAGTTTATCGGTGTCACTCCTACCCAGATTGGAGGGGTCGCGGAGGTCCCAAAGGACCTCGGTAAGTATGCGACTGTCGGAATGCACGGAATAAGTCAGGCTCGCTGGATAGCTGTGGCTGGCAGTAGCGTCTCTTATATAAGGTGCACCCAGCGCCCCAAGAAACCATTCACTCAGCTGGCCGTCGTTCATTACGGTAAGCGCCCAGTAGTCGGCGATGGATTCGTCGATCGCGCCGGCTTCGGTGGTCGAATTCATAATGGAAGTAGAGGCAAGCGCATGATTCACGGTATGGCCGGCTTCGTGAAGGACCACGTCGGCATCGTCGGCGGACCAGACTTTCTTGGCGCCTTCATTGTGGTACCCGAAACAAAGATGCTTGGAGCTGGGGCTGAAATAGGCATTGTCCGCCTGGTTGCAGTGAGCATCCATGGTAATGCGGCCGGAGAGGGAAGCGCCGAGCTCGTCTACCACCAGGGTTTTCAGCTGTTGGGCATAGTAAAAGCTGTTGAGCTGCTGAAAGTAAGGGCTGTCAGGAGCATAGGCCTGGTTGGTGGATGTGGGCTTGGCCACGGATGAGGAATAGAAAGTGTCGCTGGTGATTTGGTAACGGCTGCTTTGAAGAACACAGTTGCCGCTCAGCCCACTCAAAGTAGCAGACTGGGTCATTGCCAAAGTAAGATCGGAATTGAACGGAAGATTCAAATCTCCGGAGCTGGCGCGCGGGTTCTCATTAAATATGTTGATATCAACGGAGGTGGGCCCGTTGGCACAAGTGCCCACGGAAGGCGGGGTACCGGAAGTGGTGGTTCCCGACTTGGGCTGGGCGCAGCCGACGAGAGCGACGACTAAAGCCAAAGATACCGTGTAGCGTGGGGTGAGCTGGATACTCCGATCCAAGGGATGCCTCCTACCTTATCCATATTAGCACATGCGTCATGGGCTGAGGAAAGCCCGTAAATAGGTAAAAATACTATACTTTTATAATCGTCCATTTCTGTTGTTGACTTGAATAATCCAGTAATTTAGAATAATTCTTAACAATATGAACTTTGCGAAACAAAATAGAAAAATCCCGCGAATCACGGCCCTTAGCATGACCCTAGGGCTCTCTCTCTCGGCCTGTGGCCCTAAAGCTGCCGATTTTTCGATCTTGGCGGCTGGCCAGGGCACCTTTCAGGGCTCCACCGCGAACAACAAAGTAGACATCCTCTGGGTGGTCGATAACTCGGGCTCCATGCTCACCAAGCAACAGAGCCTGGCAGCAGGCTTCAATTCGTTCTCCAGCGTATTCGTGAACAAGGGCTTCGATTTCAATATGGCGATCGTGACCTCCGACACCAGGGCCGTGGGCTCAGGTGGGCAGGCCTCTATCTTTCAGGGAGTTCCCACCGTGATCACGGGAAACACGGCCAACTTCGCCACCGTTTTTCAGAACAACGTGAAAGTGGGCCAGACTGGTGATTCGGCGGCGAAAGAACTCGATGCCATCGTAAGCAGCACCAGCGCAGGCCTGCTGGCGGGATCCAATACCGGCTTCCTTCGGAGCGACGCCCACCTGGCTGTGATCATCCTGAGCGACGCCGATGACAACGATTCCACCGAAACCACCGACAGCGTGATCACCCACCTCAACACCTTGAAGCCCGACCTTTTTGACGTGATCAGCCGCACCTACAAAAAGAACTACACCATTTCCGCCGTGGCCGTGAACAGCATGACCGATACCGACTGCTACGACATGGACCACGACGGCTTCATAGACAACGACGGCAACATGGACGGCATTCCCGATGTGCAACTCTACGAAGAAGGCGTGAAATTCAAAACCCTGGTGAATGCCACCAACGGAAGCTTCGCCTCGATCTGCAAAGCAGACTTTTCCGCGGGCCTAAGCTCAATCTCGCAGAAAATCGCTGAAGCGATCACCGAAATCAAGCTGGCCCGCGTGCCGCAGGTGAGCACGATCACCATTCTCTTCAACGGAACCTCGGTTCCTCAGGATTCGGTAAACGGATGGACCTACGACAGCAGCGGAAACAAGATCGTTTTCCACGGCAATTATATTCCACAGGACAACACCAGCATTCAGATCGGGTACATCCCGAACGACATCATCAGATAGTTAATAGGGGGCAAAACAATGTTATCGCACTTAATACCAATCTTTACCGTAGGCGCATTTACGCTGGCCATTATCGTGGAGCGGGCGCTGGCCCTTTACTGGAAGTTTCCTATCGATAGCCACGGATTCATGAACGAAGTGAAGCAGAAAGTGCTCTCCAACGATATCGCGGGAGCGATCCAGCATTGCTCGAACCAGAATACGGCGCTTCCCGCGAAAGTGGTGAAAGCGGGCTTGCTCCGGGCCACCCGGGACAATCGCCAGATCCAGGCAGCCATCGAGATCCAGGCACACGAAGCCGTGGCTTCGATCCGGAAGCGCATCGCCTACCTCGCCATGTTGGCAAATATCGCCACCCTGTTCGGCCTCTTGGGCACGATCATGGGTCTGATCAAGGCCTTTAGCGCCGTGGCTAACGTGGATGCCGCCACCAAGAGCGTGATGCTCGCGGATGGTATCTCGGTTTCCATGAACGCCACCGCCACCGGTCTTGCCGTGGCGATTCCCGCCATGATCGCCTTCAGCGTGCTTCAATCAAAGGCTAACCGCCTTACTGAAGACGTGGAAGGTGCCGCCATGGTTACCCTCGACCTCCTGAGCGCCCGTATGTACCGCGACGAATGGGACGAGCAAGGCAATCCCAAAGACCGCCCTACCATTCCTGTAATGGCCGCGGAAACCAAGCAGATCAAGAGCGCCTGATCCAGGCGCGGACTTAAGGGGAGGGACAGATGAAAACATTTCATAAAGAAGAGCACCTCGATACCGAGCTGAACATCGTGCCGATTATCGACTGCTTCGTAATGCTCATCTGCTTCCTCCTCTTTACCGCCGCCTTCACCCAGCTGGTGTTTCTTGAAGCGAAAATGACCAGCAATACCGCGGTAGCCGCGCAAAAGAGCCGTGCGGAACTGGACCAGTTCCGCTTGGTGGTAACTTTCGAAGAACAGGGCCTCCGGCTCTCCACCACCGGCAGCTCCGCAAAGAAAATGAATACCCTGATTCCTCTTGCGAACGGCACTTATGATTTCGGAACCCTTCATGCCTATATGATCGGGCTGAAAGCGGAACATCCGGACCGCTACTCCGCCGATATCGAGTTCAAAATGAAGAATCAATCGGCCGTGGACTACGAAAAGATCACCAAGGTGATCGACTCCGTTCGCCACTTGAGCGACGAGGAGTACGGGGTGCTTCGCGTGGCTCAGAAGAAAGTAAGAAATCTGGACCTGAACGATACCGAGAAGGAAAAGCAAATTCCTGAAGAGATGGATCTCCTGGCCAAGAGCCTGCTCGGCAATGAGATATCCGCCAATGCCGACCAGAAGCTGCTGTTCCCCGATGTGGCCCTGGTTGGCCTGGACTGAGGTGAGGTTAATATGCAGGGCACATTGAAAAGAAGAAGACCCCAGGAATCAGCCTTCGAGCTTCAGATCACTGCGCTGATCGACACCCTGGTGATCATCCTCATCTTCATGCTCAAAAGCGTGGCCACCGACAGCCTCGAGATCGAGCAGGGAAAGGGAATTACCATGCCTATGGTGAACAACGGCATGAGCACCGGTAACGGGAGCCGGCTCGATATCTCCGCAGAAGCTGTGAGCTGGAACGGCCAGAAATATCTGGACCTAAATGCTTTTAATGTAAAGAAGCCGGTAAACGGTGAAGACGGCTGGAAAGCGCTTCACGCGGCCATTGATGCCACTGTAAAGCAGGAGCAGGCTGACAAGACCTTCGACGGCAAGCTACTATTACAGGCAGACAAGCAAACCCCGTTTCCCGCGCTACAGGAGCTTCTCAGGGCCGCCAAAAGCCACGGCTACAAAGACATCCGTTTTGTGGGTGCGAAGTACAACTAGGAATTTATATGCTGTCCAGCCCTACCCTCATTCTGCTTTTTTCCCTCCTGGCCCAGGCCGCTGAGCCACCCCCTGCCCTTTCAAGCTCGGAGCGGGAAAGCATCTATGACGAAAACGGCATGGACTACGCCAAGGGATTGTACCTAGAAAACAACGGAAGCCAGGAAGACGAGATCCGATCCAGGAAGACCGAAGGGCTGAACCAGGCCATCCGCCAACGCGGCATAAACAAGCTCGAAGCCCACTTGCTGAAAAACAAGGACAAAAGAGTTCGCAGGGAGATCCTTCACCGCCTCTCCCAGATGTATGAAGCGCAGGCCGAGGTGATCAGCCGCCGCTCTGACATCAAAGACAAAACCGTGGCTATGTACACGGTTCTTCGCAGCGCAAACCGCCACCTCGAGTCCCTTCGCAGGGAGTACCCTGATTGGACTCCTGACGCCGTTACATTCAACCTCGCGGAAAACCACACCCGGCTGAAGGAAGACAAGATCGCCGAGCGCTACTACCGCGAAGTGATCTCCAAATACCCGAAAAGCCCGGTGGTAGCGGATTCCCTGCTTTCTCTGGGTAATCTTTACTTTGAGCGGCAGCTCTTCGAGACGGCGAGAGCCTTCTACAACAAGATTCTCGATACTCCCCAGGACAACCTGCACCCTTACGCTCACTACAAAGTGGCCTGGTGCTATTTCAACGAGAGCGAGATCCCCCAAGCTGTGGCAGGGCTCGAACGCGCCATTCTTGAAAGCCGGAAGGTATCCCAAGGTGCGGGAAAAAAACTCGGCGTGGAAGAAGAGGCGCTTAGTGATCTTGTACTCTTCTACGCGGAGAACGGGAACGCGGCCGATGCCAAGACGCACTTCGAGCGCCTGGTGGACAAAGAGAAGGCGAACGAGCTTCGTTACAACCTGGCCCGCAAACTGTTCGATGACGGCAAACACCTGATGGCGAAGGTGGCGGCGAAACAACTGCTCGATGAGAATCCCCAAAAGGAATTCGTAAACCGCCTCTATCTGATTCTTATCAGCGTAGCGGAAAGAACCAAAGACCGCGAAAGCGGATTGAGTACGGCGGAAAGCCTCTCCAAATGGCTGGGCAAAGAAAAGCTGGCGAAAACCGACGCGAGCCGAATCGAGTCGGAAGAGTATATGCGCCACTACTCCCAGAAACTCCACTACGAGGCGGAAACCCTCAAACAAAAGGAAGTTTGGGCACAGGCCAAGAAATCCTATGAGATTTACCTGAAAACTTTCCCTGACGAGGCAGAAACACCTGAAGTTAAATTTCGGTTCGCTGTACTGTTGATGAACCGCAAAGAGCCTCTCAACGCCTATAAATTCGTGAGCGAAGCGATCGCGAAGATCGATGCCAAGCATCCGCGATATAAGGAAGCTCTCAAGCTGCGCCTTCAGGCGATCGAGCTCTCTCCCAAAGATGACCGGAAGCAGATTCCCGACACAGACGTACTCGTTTCTTACGACGCCTATGCCAAGGCTTTTCCCAAGGAAGACCTGGGCATAGAAGCGGCTTTCAAAGCGGCCAATATTGCGAAAAACCTGGAAACCCCGGAGCAGGCCGCCGCTCGTTTCCGAGCCATTGCGGAAGCGAATCCCGAGCACAATCTGGCCAAGAGCTCAGTTAGCGAAGCGTTAGCGGTGCTGGTAAAAGCCCAGAAATGGGAGGCGCTCAGCATGGAATCCAAAGCGTTAGCCGGGAAAAGCGAAATTCAGACGAATATGCTCGCGAAGGATGAAGGCCTCCGCAAACGCATCGAGGAAGCCCGGGAGCTTGCCGATGTGAAGCTGACCGAGGAGCTCGAAGCCAGCGGAAAGCTGGAAGAGGCGAAAGCAAAGTATGAAAAAATCCTCAGCGAAACCCCTTCTGAAACCCTGGGAATCTACGCCTATGTAAGGCTGGCCACGCTCTCGGAGCAGAAGCTCGGCAAAGCACGTGATTCCATCAAGTACTATGACGGCCTCAGAGAGAAGTATCCGGCCTCCAAGGAAGCCAGGCAGGCATCTCTGGAGCTGGCGCGACTGTTCGAAAAAGTGAACGAGCCTCGCGAAGCAGCCCGTAGATATATGCAGTTCGCAGAAACAGGCAAGGGCAAGATCGAGAACCAGGCCATGACCAATAGCGCCCTGATCCTGGAAAACCTGGGCGAAAGAGAAGCCGCAGCGGAGGCCTTCTTCAAGCTTTCAGCATCGCTGAAAGGAACCAAGGAGGGCGCAAAAGAATCACAGCAGATCTTTGAGGCCGGGTGCAATAACCTGCTTCTGGCCTCCTACCAGAACAGGGATCATTCCCTCCTGAGAAAAATCACAGATTGCTCACGGGAGCTCGCATCCACCAGTCCCCAGGCCATTCAATGGCAGGCACGCGCGGCATGGGCGATGGACCAGATGGCTGATGGCCTTCAAGCGGAGCAGAATTGGAAAAAAATCGCCTCAAGGAGCATCCGGGCCACTCCGGAAGCGGAACGAGCCTATCTCGCGATGGCCAAACTCAAGATGCTGAATACGGAGCTGGCGTCATTTAAAGAGATTCGTTTTTCCCGCACCAACGAACGCCCTGAGGCCAATATAGGCAAGAAAACCAAAGCCCTCGAATTGCTGGAGGCGAAAACGGAAGCGATCATCAAGATCGGAACCGCCAAACAGATTCTCGCCGCAAGAAATATTCTCAGAGCCGCTTACAGCGATTTTGCAGAGGTAATGGAGTCCGCAGCCGTGCCGTCGACCCTGAACGAAGCGGAAGGAGCGGAGCTGAAAAAAACGTTCGCAAATTTCGCCCAAGGATTCAAAGAGAAGGCAGCCTCGCTCGAGGTGAAGGACGCGGAACCTTCGGAGCGGAATCCCGCCACGGCAGAAGCCAAAGACGAGCCTTTGAAAATGGCTTCGCTGTCTGGAGAGGAACGCTCCTGGATCGAAAATGGCCAGATTCCGGCGGAAAAAGAGGCTGAGGTTTACGCCAAGAAGGCCTTCGCCCTTTTCGAAGACGGAAAATACGGAGAAGCCCGGTACTTCGGCGAAAAATGGAAAAAGCAGGCCCATAGTGCCGCGCCCGGATATGGGGCAGCGGAATTGGAAAAGTTTCAGGAGATGCTAACAGCGAAGTTGCCGGATACGGACCCGGTAAGCCACGACTTTTGAGAAATTTATAGCGCGCTTCCCAGGAAGCGCGCTCTTCGAATCCACCCTCACAGCGAAGTGCAAGTGATCCTGTCTTTGGAGCAAGGATGCTCCAAACTTTGTTCTTTCCTATTTGCTCTTGGAAAAGGAAATCTGCGGCTGGCTGACTTTGGGAACAGGCACGCCCCCCAGCAGGCTGGAGGTTTGGATCTGCGGGCTCTTTTTCAGATCTCCGGCAGGCGAGGCCGCACTCGCAGGAGCAGCTTCGGTTTTGGCCAGCGCCACATTCCCTAAGGTAGCAGAAGCCTCCTGAGCGCCCATCGCAGCCGCCACCGTGCGCTCCGCAGCGGGCGCCGTGGGCTTGATCAGATACTGAAGCACCGGATCACTCATCAATCCTCCGAAGATCTGCTTGGAGGAATCCGGCCTAACTAGATTCACCTGGTATCGGGCAACTGAGGGAAGAGCATAAGAAGGAAAACCAGGGAGCTCAAATCCCAATGGACGAAAGAAAAAGGGAGAGCCTTTGATCAAAAGAGGATTCACGGAAGCCAATTGCGCCTGCAGCTCCAGCTGGCGGGAAAATGCAGCATAGTGTTCAGAGCTGGAAACCGCGCCCGAAGCCAGCAGGTATCTGGCCAAGGGTTCTGAAATCGGGGCTGCGGGGGAAATCACCCCACTCTCGGAGCAATTCACACAGTTGATTCCAGCCCCGGCAATCCATCTTTCACTCGCCGCCGGAAAGGGCGAATGGCTGAGAAATCCCAGCGATAAAAGAGCAAGGATGGGGGAAATGGCGGCAAAGCGTTTTTTCGGCATACCCGGAGAGAATCGCAAGGGGCATACCAGCAGGCACTTGATTAACTAGCTGTTTTTATTAATCTAAATACCACTAAACAAGAAGAAATCGATCAGAGGATGGACGGACGAAAAGCGAATTTACAGGCGTTCCAGCGGAATTTCCTCGGCGAT
This sequence comes from uncultured Bdellovibrionales bacterium, assembly GCA_964612065.1. Taxonomy (GTDB): domain Bacteria; phylum Bdellovibrionota; class UBA1018; order CAIPTA01; family CAIPTA01; genus JAKFYM01. Next base: position 10,628 of record CAZTCD010000030.1, read on the forward strand.
CGTGCTTAAAACGGTCTCGAGAGCAGGTAGAAGGTCCGGAGCGATATGAAGGACAATGTCCCGGTAGGGAAGCTCTTTCTCCGCAGGCAATGTTGAGTAGTTGGCAATGCCTTCGTAGCTCTCCAGCAGCTGGTAAAGATAGGCCGAATCCTGTTTTCTCACCCTGACTACCAGTTCGGGCTTCGCCCCATCGGATTTGGAATCGTTTTTCATCATACACGCTCTCGCCTTGACCGGGTTTCGCGGGCTTTTTATCATAGATAGAGACGAGGGGATTACATGAAAAAGATCGCGATTGTACTTGGACTGGGAGCCTGCCTTACCTCCTGCTCATTCTTGCAGCGGCATTACGAGGAAGATATGGCTGAAATCAGAGACCTGGAGGCGAAAGAAGCCCAGGAGTCGCCGGACGGCCCTCTTTTTGACGCCAATGGAAATGAGCTGGGATCACGCCCGGCACCTTCGCGAGATGGCGAAGTAGCAAGGCTACGAACCCAGGTTTCGGCTCTCGAAACAAAAGTGGACGTTTTGACAGCCAGCTTGGAGAGAGTGCAGGCGGAACGCTCTCAGCCTATCATTCAAGCTCAGCCGCGCCCCCAGCCCAATATGGCTGCGCCGGTGGAAATGCCCACCGAGATTGAGGAGCCGCCCCAAACCCAGATCAGCGCGGCTCCGGCCCGTCCCCTTCCCGCCGCTCCCAAAAAGCTGGAAAAGAACCTGAACAGCCCTGCCGAGCGGGAGTTTCGTTCGGCCATGCAGCTTTTTCAGAATGGGCAGAACCTCGAGGCCGCTTCGCGTTTTGCCTTAGTGGCAAAAAAATACCCCAATCATTTGCTGGCGGGGCACGCTCTTTATTGGGCGGGTGAAGCCAACTCCCGGGGAAACCAGATGGCGCTTGCAGGAGACGCCTGGGCCGAACTGGAAAAAAAGTATCCCCGAAGCGCTTATATGCCGGAAGCGCTGGCTGGCCTGGCCAGAGTTTATGAAGCACAGGGCGATTCTGCAAAAGCGGCCCAATACCGAGCCACCCTCCTGCAGTCTTTCCCCAAATCTCCCATCGCGCTTCGCCAGGAGAATACAGCTCCGGTGGCCCGCACTTACCGGAACCCCGTGAGCCATAGCCCGAGCGTATCATCCTCAGAAGAAGACGCTCCCTTGTTTGAGAGTGAAGATGAAACCGGCGCGGCTGCCGTGGAGAATCAATGAAACTCGTCTTGGCCCTCTTTTCTCTAGTGGCTGCCGGCAATACGTGTTTCGCGGCGGATAAGCCGGCCTTGTGGTCGGCCTTTCAAGAAAAAAAATCCGCGAAATCCACCAACGCCTATATAGAAGGCATCCGAAAAAGCCGGCAGAGAACAGAAGAGGAAATCTTATCCAAGACAAGCCTGCCTCAGACCTCACAGGAAATTTATCGGAAGTTCAACGACAGGGTGAAAGTGCCGGGATTTATCTCCGCCAGCCAGATGCCGCAATTGGCAAGAATCATCGGCCCCAAAACCATGGGCAATCTGCTTCGTCAGGGAGATACGATTTATCTTCGATGGGCCGGAGCCCCCTTCCCTCGCAAAGGCGACCGTTTTGCCACGTTCTCGCCCGCTATTGTCACTCAGAATCTACTCAATCCGACCGACTTTTCGATCATGAATGCCTTAAAACATTTGCAGACCTTACCCAAGGACAACAGGCTGGCTGGCTGGTTTTATGAGTCCTCGGGCAGGATTCAGGTGATGCAGGTCAAAGGCGGCCTGGTGGAAGCGCTGCTCGAGCAAGTGAAAGGAGCGGTGGGGGTGGGCGACGAAGTGATGCCGGAACCTCCGCTCGTGAGCAATATCACCCCCATTCGCAGCGGCATTCAGCTTTCCGCCGCGATAGTTTGCGGATCTCCCTGGGATCGCCTGTCCACGACCAAACGATCCTTTATTTATATCAACAGAGGAAGCCGGGACGGTATCCGGGTAGGCAGAGTGTTCGAATCGATCGAGTCGGTGAAAATTGACCAGGCTGTGGGTGGCGCGGCTCCCATGGTTTCGAACGGTGAAGCCATAGTCATTCATACGACGGATTCTTATTCCACTGCGATGATCACGAAACAGTTCGATGTAATCAGGATTGGCTCACTGCTACGAACCAAGCAGGAGGGGGCGCCAATTAGCCCGAATGCCCCTTTCGGAGGCTATAAGGAAGAAACTGAAAAGCTTTTCCATCGCAACCAGGAGTTAAGTGATCTGACTCCCATAGTTCCCAGCACGGAAAATCTTCCCGGCGATTCGGACCTCAGCCTTCCTGAGCCAAGGCGCATGCCAAAGGAACCGGAATTGAGTGAGCTCGATGCCCTCGAAAAAAAGATGAATGCCAAAGACCTCACCAGCCAGGAACGTGAGCGGCTGGATAAGCTCAGCAAGCAGGAAAAAGTTCGGTCTGAAAACCTGCAGGAATTGGAAGATGAGATGGGCACTCCTGGAGCTCCTTCCCTTGACAACTCCTTCAAAAACTCGAAACAGACCGCCAAGAAAGGCGCGAAGAAAGCGCCCAGGCTCAAAAAGAATGATGAAGAAGAGCTGAACCAATTGATGATGGAAAATTGAACGGCCGATGTTTGCTTTCGCGCCCTCAGCCTGCCATTTCTGAAGAAATCCCTGTTTTCCTGAAATGCCGAACGGGCCCGAATCTGGCTTAAGGGCCGGCATGAAACCGGGTATCGACATTCTCCGCTTTGCACATCGTTTCTTTCATTTTGAATCGGCTGCTTGGATTCGAGCCCTGAATCAAAGAGAGCCAAATGAAGCCTTCGCCCGCTCATTGTTCAAGAACGCAATCCTTCCCCGCCGAACGCTGAAGAAGGGGGAGGCTCGATCTTATGAGCATGCCCTTGAAATTCATGAGCGCCTCCTGCTGGAGGAAGCCGGCCTGGGAATAAGAGCACTAAGCGAAACCAGCCCCGAGTACCCTCCGGCCATTCTTCAGTTCGTGCCTCCGGATCGCCGGCCCGCCCTTCTCTACCTCCGAGGAAAGGCCCCGCCTGAGGAGAGACAACTCGTGGGCGTAGTAGGAACACGATCCCCCAGCCAGAGCGGAAAGGAAGCCGCTAGATGTTTTGCCTCGTTTCTGGAGGCGCAAAAAATCGGGGTAGTGAGCGGCCTGGCCCGGGGAATCGATACGATCGCCCACGAAGAATCACTCAGTGCCGGCACCATCGCGGTACTGGGCGCCGACGTGGGACGGGTTTACCCGGAGGAAAATCAGATTCTCGCGGAAAGAATCCTAGCCTGCCAGGGCACGCTACTGTCTCCCTTTCCCCTGGAACAAGTGCCTCTGCCCCAGAACTTTCCGGAGCGAAACGAATTGATCGCAGCGCTCAGCGCCGGGATCGTGGTGATTGAAGGCGCGGAAAAGAGCGGCGCCGCCATCACCGGACGGCAAGCGCTTTCGATGGGCAAATGCGTCGTGGCCCTGGCACAGGACTTCCGGTCGAAATTCGGCCGGGGCGCGATTCGCCTCCAACAGGACGGAGCCGTGCTGGTATGCTCAGAGGAGGAAGCCATGGAAGCGATCTACCGCAGATTTGGCGGCTATTCCTCTTCCCTCTTTCCGAACATTAGCCCTCCTAAAGCCACTTTTACCTTTGCCGATTTCCACGCCGCCTCGGGCGCAGAAGTGCCCGAAGCCATCGCGGCTCTGGAAGAGGGAATCCTGCAGGGGCGGATCGAGAGGTGGGGTTCCAAATTCCGTCTATCGAACAATGCCAAATTCTCCGGCAAAAACGACTGAGAGAGCAAGTTGACGCCTGCTGTCGTTTTGAGTTTCCCTGCCCTTCTTGCTAGAGTCTTTGCCGATGAGCGTAATGCAAAGCAAAGTATCTGTCGGCTCGCCCGAATTCGTGAAAAATCGTGCCCACCATGAGGGCCTGGCGAAGGAGCTCGCCGACCGGACTCAACTGATGGCGCAGGGGGGAGGCGCGGAAGCGAGGAAAAAGCATGAAGAGAGAGGAAAACTCTTCGTGCGGGATCGAATCCAAAAGCTGATCGATCCGGCTACTCCGTTTCTGGAGCTTGGTGCCCTCGCCGCCTATGGCCACTATGATGGGCAAGCGCCCGGCGCCGGCCTGGTTACCGGGATCGGAAGAGTGTGCGGGCGCGAAGTAATGATCATCGCCAATGATGCCACAGTAAAAGGAGGAACTTACTTTCCTCTCACAGTGAAAAAGCATCTGCGAGCCCAAGAGGTAGCGAAAGAAAACCGCCTCCCCTGCATTTATCTTGTGGACTCCGGAGGGGCATTTCTGCCGCTTCAGTCTGAAGTGTTTCCGGATCGCGACCATTTCGGCCGCATCTTTTTCAATCAAGCCCAAATGAGTGCAGCGGGCATACCGCAGATTTCTGCCGTGATGGGCTCTTGCACGGCCGGAGGGGCCTACCTCCCCGCCATGAGCGACGAAACCATCATGGTGAAAAAAACTGCCACGATTTTTCTCGCCGGCCCTCCTCTGGTGAAAGCCGCCACGGGAGAGGTGGTGACGGCGGAAGAATTAGGCGGAGCCGACACCCACTGCCGGAAATCAGGAGTGAGTGATCACTACGCGGAGAACGATGAGCACGCTCTCGAAATCGTGCGGGATATCGTGGCCAACCTCGGCCCCAGGAAGCGCGCCCGCTTCGACCGGCAAGCTCCGGAAGATCCGCTTTATGATCCCGAAGAGATACTCGGGATTCTGCCGCGGGAACTGCGTATCCCCTTCGACGCGAGAGAAATCATCGCCAGAATCGTGGACGGATCACGCTTTCATGAATTCAAAGCTCTCTATGGAACCACTTTGATCTGCGGCTTCGCCCATATCGAGGGCTATCCCGTGGGGATCATCGCCAATAACGGAGTGCTTTTTTCGGAAAGCTCGCTGAAGGCCACTCACTTTATCGAGCTTTGCAACCAGAGAGGGACCCCCCTTCTTTTCCTGCAGAACATCACCGGATTCATGGTGGGAAAAGACGCCGAAGCGGGAGGCATCGCCAAAGACGGTGCAAAAATGGTGATGGCTGTCAGCAATGCCATGGTGCCAAAACTTACAGTAGTGATCGGAGGCTCCTTCGGGGCCGGAAACTACGGAATGTGCGGACGAGCCTACTCTCCCCGCATGCTCTGGATGTGGCCCAATTCCCGGATTTCCGTGATGGGCGGAGAGCAGGCCGCCGACGTTTTGGCCACTGTGAAAAGCGGCTCCGAAAAAGAGCTGGCGGAGTACCGGAAAAAAATCATCGCAGAGTACGAGCGGGACGGAAACGCATATGCCTCCACCGGGCGCCTATGGGACGACGGCATCCTCGACCCCCGGAATACCCGAAAAACCTTGGGCCTGGCATTAGCCGCCTGCCTGGAAAACTGCCCGAATCCGGAAACCAGATACGGCGTATTTAGGATGTGAGGAAAGCATGCCCTTGAATCAACTCAAACACCTTAAAACCACCTTGGAGCACGATGGAAAAGTGCTTCGCGTGAAGATCAATCGCCCCGAAGTTCGAAATGCCTTCAACCAGGAACTGATCGAGGATTATCAGAATTTATTCTCGGCTGTGACCGCGGCGGAACACCGGGATCTCACGAAGATCCGCGCCGTGATACTGCAGGGGGATGGCCCGGCTTTCTGCGGCGGGGGCGATCTGAACTGGATGAAACGCAGCCTGCACCTTTCCCATGATGAGAATCTGGAAGATTGCCTGAAGCTCACTCGGATGTTTCATACTATGGACCAGTGCCCGATTCCGGTAATCGGCTTGGTGCACGGCTACGCCATCGGCGGCGGCGTGGGACTGGTGAGCGTTTGTGACCACGTGATCGCAGCCGAGGATACTGTTTTCTCGCTTTCCGAAGTGAAGCTGGGCCTTATTCCAGCCTGCATCGGGCCTTTTGTGGTGGCAAAGATCGGAGTAAGCCAGGCTCGCTCTCTTTTTGTTTCGGGGGAGAGATTTCGTGGGCAGAAGGCGCAATCGATCGGCCTGGTACACGAGGTTTGCGCAGCTGGTGAAATGGAAAAACGGGCGGAAAAGGTAATCTCCAACATCCTGGAAGGCGGCCCTCTTGCCATCGAAGCTGCGAAATTCCTGGTGCACACTCTGAGCCGCGATCTTGTGGGGAAACCTTTTCAGGAATCACTGGATTTTGCCGCCTCAGAGCTCGCACAGCTACGGGTGCAGCCCGAAGCCCAGGAGGGAGTAACCGCATTCCTGGAAAAACGCGCGCCGAGCTGGAGAGCCTGATTGAAATTCAAAAAAGTTCTCATTCTCAACCGTGGAGAGATCGCCTGCCGATTGATCCAAGCCTGCCAGGAAATGGGCCTGCTTACCGTAGCGGTTTACAGTGATGTGGATCGTGATGCCAGGCATGTGGAACTGGCGGACGAGTCGATTCATCTTCCTGGTACCGCTCCACGAGACACCTACTTGAATCTGGATAAAATCCTTCCCGAAGCCAAAGACCTGGGGTGCGATGCCGTTCATCCGGGATACGGATTCCTCTCCGAGCGGGCCCATGCGGCAGAAGCCTTCGAGAAGGCGGGCATTGCGTGGGTGGGGCCCAGCCCCCGCAGCATCCGTCTGCTTGGAGACAAGCTGGAAGCCAAGAAACTTCTCGATAAGTACAAGGTGCCCACGGCTCCCTGGGGCGAGGTGAACCTGAAGGAGCTTCCGGCCCTCGCCAAGCTGGCGGAGAAGATCGGATATCCGGTACTGCTGAAGGCCGCCAGTGGCGGGGGCGGAAAAGGAATGCGCCTCGTACAGACTCCAGCGCAGCTGGACGAAGCGGCCGCCAGCGCGGCAAGAGAGGCGCAAGCAAGCTTCGGCGATGCCACCTTGCTGGTAGAGAAATTCATCGAAGAGCCCCGCCATATCGAGATTCAGATCCTCGGAGATAACCATGGAGATGTGATGCATTTTGGAGAGCGTGAATGCTCCCTCCAAAGGCGGCACCAGAAAGTGGTGGAAGAGGCGCCCGCCCCCAATCTTTCGGAAAAAACGAAATTGGCGATTGCGGAAAGTGCCGTAGCCCTGGCGAAGGGCGTTGGCTATTCCAACGCCGGCACAGTGGAATTTCTCGTGGACAAGAACGAGAATTTTTATTTCCTGGAAGTGAACTCCCGCCTTCAGGTGGAACATTCCGTAACGGAGGCGGTTTGGGGAGTGGATCTCGTGCAGGCCCAGCTTCGTATTGCGATGGGCGCAAAGCTGAAAGAGCTTTTTCCGGAAGCGCGAAAACCGAGGGGACACGCCATTCAGGCGCGGATATATGCCGAAGACTCGTCGAAAGGCTTCGCTCCTTGCCCCGGACTGCTCACGTTAGTGGAGTGGCCGCAAGCGGTTGGCCTCAGAGTGGATACCGGAGTGCGCACGGGCTCCTCCATCGGCCTCGACTATGACGCCATGATTGCTAAAATGACGGTAACGGCAGAGAACCGGGAGTGCGCACTTCAGCGTTTGCTCTGGTGCCTGCGGAACACTCTCCTCTTCGGAACCATCACCAACGTGAATTACCTGCAGGATATTCTCTCGCACCCCAAAGTGATGGCGGGAAAGATGAATGTGAAACTATTGGAAAGAGAATTCGGCTCCTGGAGCGATTCTCCTCCCGACGACCTCCTTGCTGCGCATGCTGACGTTCTGCAAAGCGCGAAATCAGCGGCTTCTTCTCCGGGAGCGGCCAGGAAGGGCTACCCCAGCCCGTGGGAGGCGAAGTGAACCCGAGAAGCCAGAAAAGCCGCGATCGGCTGTGGGTTCACTGGAAAGGAAGGCTTTATTCCCTTCCGGCCGATTTGAAGAAAGCCCGCGCCGCCGGGAGCGAGGAGAGCTCGCAGGAATTGGTGGCACCCTTTTCCTGCAAGGTGCTCAAGCTTCATGTGGCAGCCGGGCAGGAAGTGAATAAGGGAGATCCGGTGGTAGTGGTGGAAGCCATGAAGATGGAATACTCCTACGCCAGCCCGCGGGATGGACGCATCTCCCGTGTGCTCGCCAAAGAGGGCGAAATCCTTCAGGGAGGGCTGCCCTTCGTGGCCTGGGAGGATGACAAATGAGCGAAACGATCCGGGTGGTGGAAGTGGGGCCCAGAGATGGCCTGCAGAACGAGCCCCTGATACGCCAGCTTCCCCTCGAGGAGCTAGTAAACCTGCGGGTTCGTTTCATCACGGCTTTGGCCAACTCGGGATTGATGGACGTGGAAGCCGGCGCCTTTGTGCGGGCCGACAGAGTGCCCCCCATGGCTGGCACTGACTTAGTGCTCAAGAAATTGCAGGCGGAACACCCTACTCTCTGGAATAGCCGAAGATTCTGGACCCTGGTGCCGAACCAGAAAGGCCTTGAACTTGCGCTTCAGGCAGGCGCCAGGCACATCAGCATTTTCACGGCTGCGAGCGACGCCTTCAATCTCAAAAACATCCAAATGACGGTGGACGAAAGCCTGCGGCATTTGCGACCGGTTGTGGAGGAAGCCAGAAAGAGCGGCCTCTCGGTGCGCGGATACGTGAGCACGGTTTGGGGCTGCCCTTATTCCGGCAAAGTGGATCCACAGCAGGCCATTAAAGTTACCAATGAGCTGCTGGGAATGGGGGTGGAAGAGATCTCGCTCGGCGATACCATTGGCGTGGCCACACCCCGGCAGGTAGATGAGGTGCTTGATCTCCTTCCAGACAAGTCCAAACTCGCAGCGCACTTTCATGACACCCGAGGCACCGCCATCGCCAATTGCCTCCATGCAATCGAGCGCGGAGTCAAGACAGTGGACTCCTCCGCGGGCGGGCTGGGAGGATGCCCCTATGCCAAAGGCGCCTCCGGCAACCTTGCCACCGAAGATCTTCTCTATATGCTGCATGGGATGAGCTTCTCCACCGGCGTGGATCTGGAAAAAGTTTGTGAAGCAAGCGCCATGCTTGAGTCTGAGATGCATCTCGCTCTTCCCTCCCGCTACTTCATCGCCTGGAAGGGGCAACGCCTTGGGCGCGCTTAGCCTTCTGATCCTGTTTTCCGGAAGCCTCGCCTCCGCCGCCAGCGGGGAGATGTTCGCCGAGCTTTTTGCCCCTCCGGGTGCGGCCCAGAGAAGCAGAGCTGCCCTGGAGTTCAGGCAATACGGTGAATCCGAAGTGAAGCTCAATCAAACCAAGTTCGATGCCAGCCTGCCACTGGCCAGAAATGAAAGCGGCTCCTGGAGGGCTCACGCCCAGGCGGACTACGACGCAATTGAAACCAGCGGTGGCTCAACACGATTCTCCAACGGCCGCCTCATGCCGAATCGCCTATGGGACATCGGAGCCGGCTTTTCCCATGCCCGAAACCTCGAGGACGGAAAAGTGGCAGGAGGAAGCCTCACGATCCACTCTCCTTCGGACCGCCCTTTTGGCAGAGCGAGGGATTACGGCTTCAACCTGAACCTAAGCTTGAAACTGCCTCAGGAGAATGAAAGCGCCTGGATCTTGTTTCTATCCGCCTCCAATACGCGCGGCTTCCTGAATTACTTCCCCTTGCCAGGAGCGGCCTATGCGTTCAAAGCGAACGATCGCTTGCGCCTGGTTCTGGGCGTGCCCTTTGTTCTCGCCCTTTGGACGCCCGCGGATGCGGTGACCGTTCTGTTCTCCTACTTCCCGCTGAGAAATGCCGAGGCCCGGATCGGGCTCGGAAAACGAAGAGGGCTTTCCGGATATCTGCTGGCTCGCTTCCGCACACGAAACTTCCGGTTGCACGACCGTCCCAGCAGTGAGGAGAGATTGTTTCAGGAAGACGGTCTCGCCCAGGCAGGCATTCAGTTTCCTCTTTTAGGCCCGGCACTCTCCCTGGAAACGGGAGCCGCCTATGCGTTTGAACGGCGTTATTATCTGGCAGAAAAACAGACCCAAAGGAGCTCGGCCCCCACCCTGAAGCCGGCTCCGGTCGCGATCGGCTTCGCCAAGCTGAACGCCATCTTTTAATCTCTTAAAGAGCCTTAAATCATTAACTTTTTCCATTGTTGACTCATAGAGTCAATGATCGTAAATTGCGGGCCTGATTTGTCTCGAATTTCTATAGGTGCCTTATGCGATTTATTGCCCTTTTTTGCGGCCTCTTTCTCCTCCTTTCGAGCTGTGGCTCCGACAATTCCTCCAGCCCTTCCCCTTCGGCGCAAGGCTCCGGATCTCAGGCTGTTATCGTCAACTGCCCCCGGCTGAATGGCACCTATTCCCGCCGCATTACCACCAATAAGGAAAATGGAGAGGTGGAGGAACAGGTGGAGTCGATCCAGCTCGCCACCAAAGTGGAGAACGGCACCTTCCATTACAGCTTCAGTGATCATGGCCGTTTTCTCCAAGCAGATGGACAGCTGAAAGAAATCGAATCCGAAGGCCAGGAGGGCGAGATCCAGGTGAGCTGCAACGAAAGCTCGGTAACCCTGATGATGAAGCAGGAAGACCAGGATGCGATCACGTTGAAGTATACGACGATCGATGCCACTCAGATCAAAGTGGAAAGCTCGAGCGAGGCAGCCGGCCCTACGGGCACCTTCAAGTTAGAACAGTAAAGAAAGAAGCTTCGGCCGAACAGCCTAGCCCTTGGGCTTCACGTGCCCGCGCACATAGCTGATGATGCTATCCACCGAAGTGCCGGGAGTGAATACCATCGATACCCCGGACTTTTTCAGAAACTCGAAATCACTTTCCGGGATGATCCCGCCCACGAGAATCAGCATATCCTCGCCCACATTCACGCCCTGGGAGCGCAGGTGTTTGATCACCTCGGGCACCAGATGGTTGTGGGCACCCGACAAGATGGAAAGGCCGACTACGTCCACGTCTTCCTGGATCGCGGTGTTCACGATCATCTCGGGGGTTTGGTGGAGGCCGGTATAAACCACTTCAAAGCCCGCATCGCGGCAGGCCCGGGCGATCACTTTCGCTCCTCTATCATGGCCATCGAGCCCGGCTTTACCGATCAGAATCCTGATCTGCCCGCCCTCTCTCTCGATCACGGGAGAGGAGCCGAAAACCTGCGCGGCATCCAGCTTCACTTTCTTTTTAGGAGCAGCCTTGGAGCCAGCTGAGCCGGAGGCTTTCTTTCTGGAAGGTTTCCGAGCCGGAGCTTTTTTGGAAGACGCTTTCTTGCCTGCTTTTTTTGAGGCTTTCTTTACGGCTTTTTTTCCGCTCTTCTTGCCCTGCTTTTTAGACTTCGCCTTCGCTGCTTTTTTCTTTTTCTTCGCCATATTGGTCCTAAATCCTAGTAAGTGGCCGGATCTTTATAAACACCATAAACTTCGCGGAAGACATCGCAGATCTCTCCCACCGAGGCATAGCACTTCACCGCCTCCAAAATGGAGGGCATCAGGTTTTTATCAGCCTTGGCATCAGCCGCGATCTTGCGGAGGGCTTGGGCCAGCTTGTCCTTATTCCTCTTCTGCTTGGTCTTCTTCACGAACGAGATCTGCTCGTCTTCCTTCTCCTGATCGATCTTGAGAAGAGGAATCTCGGTATCGTCTGCATCCACGAACTTGTTCACTCCTACGATCACCTTTTCCTTGCGATCCAGCTGCTGCTGGAAGCGGTAAGCGGCCGCGGAGATTTCCTTCTGGGGAAAGCCTTCGTCGATAGCGCCGATCATGCCGCCAAGCTCGTAGATTTTTCCGATATAAGAGAGTGCCTCCCGCTCGATCTTCGAGGTGAGGTGCTCCACGAAATAAGAACCACCGAGAGGATCCACCGTATTGGCCACTCCGCTCTCTTCCGCGATGATCTGCTGGGTGCGCAGAGCCACCTTCACGGCCGGCTCGGTAGGAAGGGCCAAGGTTTCGTCCATGGAATTGGTATGGAGGGAATTGGTGCCTCCGAGAATGGCCGCCAATGCCTGGATGGTCACGCGGGCCACGTTATTCACGGGCTCCTGAGCCGTTAGAGAAACTCCCGCAGTCAGGGCATGCGTGCGAAGCATCCAGGAGCGCGGATTCTTGGCCTTGAACCGTTCCTTCATTTCCCGAGCCCAGATTCTGCGCGCCGCACGGAACTTCGCGATCTCTTCAAAGAAATCGTTATGCACATCGAAGAAGAAGGAAAGTCGGGGGGCAAATTCGTCCACATCGAGGCCGCGGGCGATCGCGTCTTCCACATAAGCCAGGCCATCGGCCAGGGTGAAGGCCAGCTCCTGGGCCGCCGTGGCTCCCGCTTCCCGGATGTGATAGCCGGAAATCGAGATGGAATTCCAACGGGGCAACTCGTGAGTACAGAACTCCACCATATCCGTAACGAGCTTCACGCTCGGACGGGGCGGGCAGATCCACTCTTTCTGGGCAATAAACTCTTTGAGCATATCGGCCTGGATGGTACCGCCGAGCTTTTTGCGATCGATGCCCCGCTGATCCGCCAGCGCCACATACATGGCGAGAAGCACGATGGCGGGGGCGTTGATGGTCATTGAAGTGGTAACCTCATCGAGGGGGATTCCTTCAAAGAGGATTTCCATATCGGCGAGGGTGGTTACATTCACGCCCTCGCGGCCCACTTCTCCACGGGCAAGCTTATGATCGGCATCGTAGCCCATCAAGGTGGGCATATCGAAGGCCGTGGAAAGGCCCATCATTCCCTGGGACAGCAGGTATTTGAATCTTTTGTTGGTGTCTTTCGGAGTGCCGAAGCCCGCGAACTGCCGCATGGTCCAAAGCTTTCCGCGGTACATATCGGGCTGCACGCCTCGGGTGTAGGGGTACTGCCCGGGAAAGCCGATATCCTCGAGAGGATCGATGCCTTCAAGATGGGAGGGCCCTGCTACCACGGGCACTTCCATATCGGAAATCGTGGTGAAGTTGCGGCCCTCATAAGCCTTGGCGTTTTTCTGGAGCTGGGGCTCAAGAGTGGTCTTGCGCCATTCGGCTTCGGCCGCTAACACCCTTTTCTTATCGTCCATAGTCTCCATCCGCTCACCTCCGGTCAGTTGGGATTTGCAAGCTCGGCGGCGGCAATCACAAGCCGCTGGATCTCGCTGGTGCCTTCGTAAATTTCGGTGATCCGCTGGTCACGATAGTGGCGCTCCACCGGATACTCGTTCACGTAGCCATAACCGCCATGGATCTGCAGTGCTTTATCGCAGATGAAGTTGGCAGCTTCAGAAGCATAAAGCTTGGCCATAGCGGCTTCTCTGGTGAACTTTTCGCCTTTGTCCTGCATCACGGCGGCACGCCATACGAGAAGGCGGGCAGCGTCGAGACGGGTGGCCATATCCGCAAACATGAACTGAATTCCCTGGTGTTTGGCAATCGGCTTACCGAAAGTTTCGCGCTCATGGGCAAAACGCTTGGCGGCGTCAATGGCAGCACGCGCGATACCGAGAGCCTGGGAAGCAATGCCGATGCGACCACCATCGAGGGTGCTCATCGCGATCTTGAAGCCATCGCCCTCTTTACCAAGCATATTCGCGGCGGGAACTTTACAGTTCTCGAACACAAGCTGCGAAGTGCCTGAGCCCCGGATGCCCAGCTTATGCTCCACCTTGCCCACGGAAAATCCGGGAGTGCCTTTCTCGACCACGAAAGCGCAAACGCCTTTGTGCTTCAGCTCGGTGGAAAGCGTGGTGAAAAGAATGGTGGTATCGGCTTCCGGGCCATTGGTGATCCAGTTCTTCGTGCCGTTGATCACGTAATGATCGCCCTGCTTCACTGAGGTGCAGATCAATGCTCCTGCATCGGAGCCGGAGCCGGGCTCGGAAAGAGCAAAAGCTCCGAGCTTTTCTCCACGGGCCATGGGAGCCAGCCACTTTTTGTTCTGCTCGGCGCTGGCCCATTTTTTCATGGGGCCGCAAGCAAGAGAGTTATGCGCGGAGAAGATCACGCCCACGGAAGCGCAGGCGGCATTGAGCTCCTCGCCTACCAAAGCATAAGTGAGATAATCGAGGCCGGCGCCATCATACTCGGTGGGTACGTTCAGGCCCATCAGGCCCATGGCCCCCATCTGCTTGATCAGATCGGCGGGAAACTCACCCGTTTGATCGGTATGCGCGGCTTTCGGGGCGATTTCGTTTTTCGCGAAATCCCGCACCTGATCCACGATCATTTTTTGCTCTTCACTGAGTTCGAGAATGCCTAGGTTCATTGATTCATTCGCCTTTGAAAGTGGGTTTCCGTTTTTCCGCGAAGGCTCCCATGCCTTCACGCTGGTCGTAGGATCCGAAGATGCCACCGAACATCAAGGCTTCTTCACGGAGAGCCTGGTCGATCGGCAAAGTATAGATCTGGTTCATCAATCTCTTGGAGCGGGCCACGGCCATGGGAGAATTCCTGCGGATCTCTTCCGCCACCTCTTTGGCTTTGGCCATCAGGCCCGCCAAGGGAACCACCGCATTGGCGAGGCCGATGCGAAGAGCCTCATCGGCTTTGATCTTTCGACCTGTATAGATGAGCTCGCGGGCTCTGGGCTGCCCCACGAAGCGCGCCAGGCGCACGGAGCCGCCGAAGCCCGGGATGATTCCGAGAGCCACTTCCGGCTGGCCGAATACCGCGTTCTCCGAGGCCAGAATGAAATCGCAGGAGATCGCGAACTCACAGCCGCCCCCCAGAGCAAAACCGTTCACGGCCGCAATCACCGGCTGGGGAAGAAGCTCTATCGCACGAGTTACCGCCTGGCCCAGACGGGCGAAGGCTTCACCGTCTTCGAAGCCCTTATCCTTCATTTCAAGAATATCCGCTCCCGCCACGAAGCTCTTCTCTCCGCTGCCGGTGAGGATCACCACATCCACCCGCTCGCCGGAAATCTCCGCTCCTTCACGAGCAGCCGCGTGGTGCTCAATCCAGACAAGCGCAGAACGAAGCTCCTTGAGAGTGGCTTCGTTCAAGGCATTGAGGGCTTTGGGGCGGTTAAAGGTAAGAGTGGCAATGCCACCCGAAACCTCGAGCAGCAGGTTTTCGAACTTCGGCAGGCTCATTTAAAAAGCCCCTGGCTTGGTGGCCACCGGAGGGTCCACACGATAGTCGTAAAATCCGAGCTTGGTTTTGCGTCCGTAGAGGCCGGCGTCCACATACTGGCGAAGCAGTGGGCAGGGGCGGTATTTGGAATCGCCCAGGCCTTCGTGCAACACGTTCATGATGGCGAGGCAGGTGTCGAGGCCGATGAAATCGGCCAGAGTAAGAGGGCCCATCGGCTGGTTGGTGCCGAGCTTCATCGAGGTATCGATATCCTGGATCGAAGCCACGCCTTCGTAGAGGGCGTAAACCGCTTCATTGATCATGGGCATCAAAATCCGATTGACCGCAAAGCCGGGAAAGTCGCGGGCTTCCACTACGGTCTTGCCCATCTTCTCGGCCAGCTCACGCATCGTGGCAAATGTTTTATCGGAAGTGCGAAGGCCCCGGATGCCTTCCACCAGTTTCATCACGGGTACCGGATTCATGAAGTGCATTCCCACCACCAGATCCGGACGCTTGGTTTGCCCGGCGATCGCCGTGATGGAGATGGAAGAGGTATTAGTGGCGAGAATCACACCAGGCTTGGCCACTTCATCAAGCTTCTTGAATATCTGGTACTTAAGATCGATCTTTTCAACGGCCGCTTCCACGATAAAGTCGGCCTCTTTGAGATCGGCTAGATCGCCCACGGGTTGGATCAGAGCCAGGATCTCTTTGCTTTTGGCAGCGTCGAGTTTTCCCTTTTCCACCAAACGCCCCAGATCTTTTTCGATCTTGGCTTTGCCCGCCTGGGCCCGATCGAGGGTCATATCGTTCAGAAGAACCTGATAGCCCGCCTGAGCGGCTACCTGCGCAATACCCGAGCCCATCTGCCCCGCACCCACAACGGCGAATTTTTTCATGCTTCCTCTTTTATCTTATCGATTATCTTATCGATCTGGATCCTTTGGATTGCGCCCCACTCTACCCATACCAGAGCGAAAGCTCAACGGAATTGCCCAGATTGACACAGCAAGATGGAGCCGGATATTTCAGTCAGTATCTTTTAGGTTTTCCAGCGATTCGAACTGAACTCCGTAACTCAGCACGCCATCTTTGGCGATAACGCGCATCACAGATCCACGGTAGCGAAAAACCATGTCCGGGCCTGGCTTGATCTCCCCCTCCACCCTATCCCCCACCTCCAGAGCGAGAATGGGTTTGCCCGGAACGGGAGAAATGAGGAATCCGAACTCGTTGAAGTTCACGGTGCGAAAGGCGAAAATCGCATTTCCTTCCCGAACATCCACCTCCACCTCGCCGTCGTAGCGCTGGGCACGCGGGCGGCCTCCGGCATCGTGACGAAGGAATTTGGGGTCGGCGGAAATGCTGCGCTTTACGGAATAAATCTCGCCCGTGCTCATATTCATCGCGGTGAGCTTGCGCCCGAATACACAGCCAGTATCGAGGTTGATCCGGTGAGGAAGAACTTCCGGCTCTTTCACCGGAGTGTGCCCGTGCACGATCACCCTGGACCAATGCACCTTGTTTTCCAGAAAGGCGGAACGGATCCAGAGCAGCTGGTGGGCGGTTTTGGCGTCGATCTCAGCGTCGAAATCAAAGCCAGGAGGCACGCCTGCGTGGACGAAGAAATACTCATCCGTTTTGTGGCAAAGCAACAGGCCTGCCAGAAATTTTTTATGCGACTCGGGAATCACGTAGTTGATCCCGTCGTCAGAATAACTGGCGAGAGTGGCGGAGCCCCCGTTCAGGATGAAATTGGAAGAGGCCAGCGGATCGGCGGGATTCTTCAGGTATTGCTCAAAAAGCCACTCGTGGTTGCCCTTCAGCGCGATCACTTTATAAAGCGTGGAGATATCCAGCACCATATCGATCACAGCCTTGGAATCAGGGCCCCGGTCCACATAATCCCCCAGAAAGAGAAGGGTGGAATCTTTATCAAGCGGCAGTTTTTTGATCAGCTCCCGCAGCTCATCGGCGCACCCATGAACATCACCGATCACGAAGATCGCGCCCTTTTGCGGCTTCTGTGAGGATTGGCTCATGCCTCACCCTCCGCGGCCGCGCCTGAATTCGGATGAGCGGCCCGGTATTCGGCCACCAGCTGCTCGAGCTCAAGATGGGTGTATTTCTGCGTGGTGGAAAGGGAGGAGTGGCCGAGCAGCTCCTGTATCAGGCGCAGATCGGCGCCATTGGCCAGGAGATGAGTGGCAAAGCTGTGGCGCAAAGTGTGAGGAGTGATATCCCCGGAAAGCCCTGCCGCCAAAGCCGTGGCCTCCACCATCCGCTCCACGCTTCTTACAGTAAGGCGCCCTCCCCGCGAATTGAGGAAAAGCGCGTTTTCTTCGTCGGAAGGGCCGAATTCCTTTCGCACCAGAAGGTAGTCGGCCACTGCTTTATGAGCCGTGCCTCCGCATACCGCCAGGCGCTCCTTCCGGCCTTTCCCGAGCACCCGAAGCGTGGCCCCCTCACCGCCCGACACGGGGATCAGATCGCCCAGATTCAAGCTGGCGAGCTCCGCCACTCTGAGTCCGGTGGAATAAAGCAGCTCCAATATGGCACGATTCCGCAAGCCCAAAGAGCTGCTGATCTCCGGTGTGGCCAGCAGCTTTTCGGCTTCCCCCACGCTCAAGTGGCGAGGCAGGCGCTTCTCCGTGCGCGGGCTGGGCACTCTCGCGGCCACGTCGGAAGAAACCAGTCCCTTGCGAAAGAGGTATCGATAAAAAGACCGAAGGGCGGCGAGACGACGGGCGATCGAAGTCTTCGCATTTTTCTCGTAAAGACTGGAGAGATAAGCGCGAAGATCCACCGGCGTAAGAACACCGGGATCAAAACTGTCTCCCTGCGACTCCCGAAAATACGAATGGAACGATACCAGATCAATCCGGTAGTTTCGTATCGTATGAGCCGATGCATTTTTTTCCACGCTCAAATGGCGCAGGAAGTCTTCCATCCACGGATGCATTCCCTTCTATTCTGAGGCGAACTCGCGAGATTTGCTCTAGAAATTTTTTGCGGCTAGGCTCTTCAAACCATGAAACGTTTTCTTCCCCTCTTAATCGCCGTGCTCGTGCTTGCCGCAGGCCTTTTAATCTGGCGCTACCATAAAGAAACTTCGGACTCGAACCTGTTATCCGATCCGCAGAATGCGGCTCCTCCCACTCGCGAACCGGGGCCAATTTCAGCTACTACCCCTTCTCCCGGCCTCACCGTTCCGCCTGAGAGCGTTTCTCCGGCATTCGTTTCATTTCTTCAGTCGGAATCGAGGAATCTGGATTCACCGAAGATCGATGCCGAACTGGCTCAGAGAAGAATGGAAGAACAGGCCCGCGCTATGGGAGACGAGGAAATCCGGTTTGCCCGCGATCTCGTTCTGAATGAACAAAATCCCGCGAACCAAAGAATCGTGGCAGCCTCCCTGATCGGCATGACCGGAGAAAGAGGCTGGTCCGCGGCAGCGGACATCGCGCTGAGATCCTTCGCCTCAGAGAGAGCGGAGCCCCATTCCGTGGATGAGGTTAGGAACAGCCAGGCGAAAGCCATGGCTTTGATGGAAGTGGATTCTCTGGCGGAAGAAGCGGCGAAAAATCCGAAGGCCAGGGAGGAACTGCTTCGCTGGGCGAGCGCGGCCAAAGATCCCACCGTGCGAAATTACCTGCAGAAAAAAGTGCGGGATTTGCCTGCAAACTAAGCTGCTTTCGACGTCATCAGCCTGATTTTACGGGCTCCCTGCGTCTATGGTTTTTTTTACCTTGTAAAAATTGCCCCTGCGGAGCGCTTGTCAGAGATTTATTCGAGCTTTTACACGATTTCGTTTGGTGAACCTTTAGCAGCGTGGTCGAATCTTCGCGTCACTATGGAGGTTACATGAAAGTCCTATCAGCCCTGTTCCTTAGCATTGCCCTTCTTACCCCGTCCCTGGGAAAGGCCGCCGAGCAAACCTGCGTTTCGAAAGCAGAGATGCAGGAGATCGCGCGCACTTTCACCCAATACGCCAGCCTGGCTAACGCAGATTACTGCTTCGATGGATCCGAAACCGCGCACCTGATCGCCGGCCTCGTGTTCATGCGCCAGACCCAGTACAAAAACCCGATGGACCGCTCCACCGACGATTTGTTCTCAGGCAAGTTCGCTTCCTCCTGGTGGAACTATTTCATCGGCCGCATCAACGAATTTGAAATCGACAGCTCCTGCCCCAAAGGCGTGGTGGCTTACGTTTACGCCTTCGGCGGGCGCACCATGTATGCCTGCTCGGCAGCGCTTACGGACAACTTCACCGCCCTCGACCTCGCTTCGGTGTTCATGCACGAAGCCCGGCACATCGATGGCTTTCCTCACATGACCTGCAGCCACGGCGCACGCGAAGGCTTGCGCGGAGCTTGCGACCGCCGCATCCAGGAAGGCGGCTCCTATGCCGTTACGGTGGAAACCTACGCCCAGCTGGCCAAATACGCGGAAGGCATTCACCCTGCGCTGAAGGCCTACGCCCGCTCTTCGGCGGTGATCTATGCCGACGAAGCTTTCGAAAGCTCGGTAACGATCCAGCGCTCGGAGCGCTTCGCCCTGATCACCAAGGACAAAGCGGTTCTTGCCCTCAACCAGGACGGCAGCACCCAACGCCTCGGCACAGCACCTGAGCTGGGAAAAATCGTGATGCGCGGCCAGCACGTGATCCTCTTCCCTGATCAGCTCAGCTCCCGCGCGCGCTTCATGTTCCTGAGAAGCGAAGGAGAGATCCCGTCTCTCGCCGGCAACCAGGCGGAGGAATACAATGCCCAGCCGGAATCCGAGCGTGCTCAGTTCGTGGACACGCATATCGCCGCCCAGTGGAACGCCCGTGTTTACCGCACCAAGGCCAAATTCGACTGCGACCCTCGCAACGCCAACACCCAGGAAGTGGCTTTGAAAGAGGTTCCTCTCGGCTTGATCTATCCGGAAGGCTACAGCCGTGCTGCCAAGACGGCTTACCTGGCGATGGAATCGGGCAAGGTAATGGAAGTGGGCTGCAGCAATAACCGGGCGTTCGTTCGCGAATCCACGGTGCGCCTCGACCAGAAATACAAGAGCCTCTATAAAGTAGGTGCCCTGACCTTGGGCCTTACCTCTGACGGCTTCGTGCGTGAGATCTCGGGCTCCAGCTCGAGGGCCCTTTCGCTCGGCAAAGGCATCGATGGCAATGTGCATGAAATCATGCCCAACCAGTCGGTGGATTTTTTCGCAGAGCGCTAATCGCCTTTAGCGAACTTAAGAAGACATCCTTCGCCCAGCGCGAAGGATGTCTTTTTTTTGGCTAGGATTTCGGTATCTTAGCTGAATGAGCCAACTGAGCGACGACGTTGTGATGGTGCCCATGGAGCCTCCTCCGCCTCCGGCTATGCCGGCAGCCCAGAGCACGATTCAAACCGTAAGCCTCCTGGTGATTGCCACCATCATGATGGGCGTAGCGCTTTCTTATACGCGCACGATGATGATTCCTTTCGTGTTCGCGCTCTTTCTCTCTTATTTCGTGGCTCCCTCCGTGGGTTTTCTCAAACGGGAAGCGCGCTTCCCGCACTGGCTGGCGGTGATGAGCTCGATGGCGATCGTGCTCCTGCTCTGCACTTTGTTTTTCCTGGTGATCCAGGGCTCGGTAATCCGGATGATCAACGGCTTCTCGGCTTACGAGGAGAGAGTTACCCTGGTGAGCCGCGATCTGGTGGCCTTTGCGGCACGCTTTGATATCCGCCTGGATCAAGCCACCTTGGTCTCAAAAATGCGGGAACTGCCGATCTTCTCCTACATCCAAGGCGCGGCAAGCATAACGATCGGCTTCATCACGGATTTCCTCCTGGTGATGGTGTTCCTGATCTTCCTGGTGAGCGCCCAGCGCACCGGGGATAAAAAGACGGGCCTCGCAGGGGAGATCGACCGGAAGATCCGCTCTTATATTCTCACCAAAATCCTTTCCAACGTGGTGGGAGCGCTCGCGGTCTACATCGTTTATGTTTCGCTCGGCCTCGACCTCTCGCTGATGTTCGCCATGCTTTGCTTCCTGCTGGGCTTCATCCCCACTTTGGGATCCGTGGTGGCCACGGTGCTGCCCCTCCCAATCGCTTATCTGCAATACCAGGAAGCCTGGCCGATCTGGTTGGTGATCGTGCTTCCCGTGGTGATTCAAACCGTGCTGGGGAATTTCCTGGAGCCGAAATTCATCGGCAGGGGCTTGGACCTGCATCCGGTTACCATCCTGCTGAGCCTGATGTTCTGGGGCATCATCTGGGGGATCGCGGGGATGTTTCTCGCGGTGCCCATCACGGCCGTGCTTAAGATCATGCTGGAGAGGCATCCGCTTACCGAGAAGTTTGCAGGAGTGATGGCGGGAAAGAGCCCTTTTTAGGGTGCAACCGATCGCAGAAGGCATTGCTTTTACTAGACTAAATACAAAATAGCCAAATTCAGCTGCCGTTAACTACAGGGTTCACCTTTAGTAAACAGCATGTTACACCCTCCCCATCTTTCCACGGCCCTGGAAAACTGGATGCGTTTACATGGGCACTCATGCGCAAAATCAAATGTCCGGGATGTTTTTAGCGGCGGCCCTGTGGGCCCTTTGGCCCGCTTCACCCTCCGCCCATGCGGCCACCAGCCACAAAGGCAGCATTGCTTTCCAGGCGGAAGAAGTGAAGGCGCATGCCGCCGCCCTGCTGCCTCTGCTCCAAACCTCCGCCGCCTGCCTCCACAGCCAACTTTCTCGCCATCATTCTTTCTACCGGGCCCATGGCTTTTCCCCCTTCTACGGCGACCGTTCCCAGTTTGGCAGGCTCTCCCATGCCGCCAAGAAAAATCACCTGCGCCGCATGGGCGTGAATCCGCGCCTGCTCGATCAAATGGAACCGATTTCCTGCGTAGGCCTTCTGCTCAAATGCCTCGGCCAGGGATTTCAAGCGACGAAACAGGAAGAGGTTTGGAAGCGCATCCGGGCCTTCACTCTGCTGAATGAAGCCGATGGAACCGCCCTGCAGTTCGCGCTGCAAAAGCTCGGCTGGAAGCTCTATTACTGGAACCCCGACGTAAGAAAAAACGCCGTATGGGACCGGCAGGAGAAGCACAAAGATCCCTCCAACCGAAACCGCTTCTGGGGCTACCACGAATACAACTGGTTCCTGGCTTCAAAGAAAACCCAATACGGCTTCCTGAAGATCGACGACGCCCGCCTCTTCGTAAATTTCGGCGAACGGGTGCCCGCCCAGCTGAAAAACGTGCCCTTCTGGGTGGGTACAGCTCATGGGGGTTATCATGTGTTTCCGGGAACGGGATCCAAGGTGGTGGAAGCGCACAGCACGCGAAGAATCACCGACACGAAAACGATACAGGCGGATACCTTCAATCCTTTGCAGGGCATGGCCCCTAGCGACGGGCTCTATCTCTCAGGCCTGATCGCTTTGCCGCCTCTCCCGCTCTAGCCCGCTTCATAGGCTGGCATTTCAGCTTCCAGGCCTTGGCATGCTTCGCGAGCAGCTCCCCACTCACGAGATAAACGATTTCAAAGCTCGACCTGCGCTTGGAGAAGTTCTGGAACTCGAGCGAAAAATGCGAAAGCACCTGATCGAGAGGCAGCTCGATGGAGAGCAGGGAACCTCCCTCCGAACGCGCGTAAGCGGCAGCCACCTCTCTGCGATCCGTGAAATACTGCCGCCGGAGCCGCAGGCCGGACTCGAGCTTCCGGATTTCGGCATCGAAGGCCACAGGATGGGCAAAATCCCCTTGGGCTCGAGCCTCCAGCAGTTTCGCCCAGGTTTTCCTCTGTTGAGCGGCCTCGGCCTGGGTAAAAGGCTGAAATGCCTCCGCTTTCAGTCCTCTATAGAGCTTGATATTCCGCACTGGCACCTCGGATTTAGGGTCGCGGCAGCCACGGGCTCCGTGCTAAGACGTGTGCCATGAATTCCCCCAAAGTTCTAGTGATCGGAGCTGGCTTGGCCGGCTGTGAAGCCGCTTTCCGTTTGGCCTCGCGCGGGATTGCCGTGCACCTCCATGAGATGCGCCCCCACCGCCAAACCGAAGCCCATAAAACCGGCGATCTGGCGGAGCTGGTGTGCTCTAACTCCTTCAAGAGCCTGAGCCCGGTTACGGCGCACGGCCTGCTGAAGAAAGAAATGGAACTACTCGGATCCGTTGCCATCGCCTCAGCGAGAAAAGCAGCTGTAGGAGCGGGGGAAGCCCTGGCGGTGGACCGCGATCTGTTTTCCAAAGCGATGACGGAAGCCATCGCTTCTCAGCCGCTCATCGAGCTCAAACGCGAAGAAATTCTCTCTTTGCCCGATGATCCGAACACTCTCGTGATCCTGGCCACCGGCCCCCTCACCTCGCCGGCGCTCTCGGAATCTCTCCGCCGCGCCACGGGCTCGGAGCATTTCTATTTTTACGATGCCATCTCCCCCATCGTGGATGCGAGCTCCCTGAACCGAGATATCATCTTCGCGGCCAACCGCTACGGCAAGCAAACCCGCGCTCTCGATGCCAGCGAGGTGGAAACCTCGGAAAGCTCCGATTACCTCAACTGCCCGATGAGCAAAGAGGAATACGAAAACTTCCTCGATCTTCTTCTCGGGGGCGAGCGCGTGGAGCCCAAAAGCTTCGAGAAGGTGAAGCATTTCGAAGGCTGCATGCCCATTGAGGAAATGGCAGATAGAGGCAGGAACACATTGCGTTTCGGCCCCATGAAACCGGTGGGCCTGATCGATCCCCGCACAGGAAGAGAGCCTTGGGCGGCGGTGCAGCTCCGGCAGGAGAACCAAAGCAAGACGGCCTATAACCTCGTGGGCTTTCAAACCAAGCTGAAGTATGGCGAGCAGAGCAAGGTGTTCCGCTCTCTCCCGGGTTTAGAGCAGGTGGAGTTCCTGCGGATGGGATCGATGCACCGAAATACCTTCGTGGACGCGCCTCGCGTGCTGAACCTCGATCTCTCATTGAAGAGCATGCGCCATGTGATGCTGGCCGGGCAGATCACGGGCGTGGAAGGCTATATGGAAAGCGCGAGCATCGGTTTGCTCGCGGCGATCTTTGCAGAGGCCAAGCTGAAACAGAAGCCGCTACCGAGCCCTCCCGCAGGCTCCGCTCTTGGATCCCTGCTGGGCCATTTGCGGAATACGATGAATACGGATTTCCAGCCTTCGGGCCTGAACTTCGGCCTCTTTGAAGACTCTGCCTTCGAAGAAGCCCTGGCTGAATTGAAAAAGCGCTTTCCGAAAAAAGCGCCCAAAGACGAGCGAAGGCGCGCGATGTGCGAAGCCTCGCTCAAGAATGCGGAAGAATACGCGAAGCGGGTGCAGGAGCTGTAGGCCCGCACCTCTGGCCCGCTGTTAAACTTCCTGCGCTTTTTTGCCTGCCTGGTAGGTTTCGTACACATAGAAAACCACCTTGGACCCCTTGAGATGGCTTTCGATCATGGGCTTCACTTCGCTCCAAGGCAGGCCTCCTACACCGGTAGCTAGGCGCGTGATGGCTACAGACGCGATTTTTTCGCTCTCGGCATACTTCACCAGCTCCTTCAGAGCGGCATTCACATAGGGTAATGTGGCGCGCCCCGGAGTGGCACCCTGGGAAGCAGGATGTTCTTGGGTTAGGAGATTGAGGATCACGGGGCCGCCGGCACCTTTCCAGGCCCAGAGGCCGCCCTCGGCGGGATGCGTGGTTTTGCAGTAGTGACGGAAATCCTTATAGAGCGCCGGCCAGCGTTCGCGCAGCGCCAAAGCCAGGCCTTGCTTGAAATCATCGTTCGGAGCCACACCATGGGCGATCGCGGTGGCGGTAGAGTGCAGGATGTCACCTTCAACATAATGGATCATTTTTTCTCTCCTTCGGTCGTTTGGGCCAGCATCGCTTTTGCTTGAGACATTGAGTCTCCTGCGGGCCTTAGAATTCAGCAGTTAAGAACTTCATCTCAAATGCCGTGCCATACACGGCATCAACCTTTTGACTTGAAGCGTAAACGCCTGCTTTCGTGTTACATTTCCGGCCAATTCAGAGAATTTACAGAGAGGACTGCCCATGCCGAAGCTAGAACGCATCCACGCCCGTGAAGTAATGGATTCCCGCGGAAATCCCACCCTCGAAGCCGAGGTTACCTTGAGCGATGGAAGCTTCGGCCGGGCCTCGGTGCCGAGCGGTGCGAGTACAGGCTCCCGCGAAGCCGTGGAGCTCCGAGATGGCAATAAGAGCCGCTTCCTCGGAAAAGGCGTAACCAAGGCGGTGGAAAACGTAACAAAAGTGATCGCGCCAGCCATTAAGGGCAAAGAGGCCGAGAACTTCCCGGCGATTGATAAAATCATGTGCGAGCTCGACGGCACGGAGAACAAAGGCAAGCTCGGCGCGAATGCGATCCTTGGCGTTTCCATGGCCGTGTGCCGGGCTGCGGCCGCCTCTCAGAAGCTCAGCCTCCATAAATTTCTCGAGAATGCTTATTACGGCAAATTCCTCTCCGCCGCCGATCCCCAGCCCTACCGGGGAGTAACCCTGCCTACTCCCATGATGAATATCCTCAATGGCGGCAAGCATGCGGATAACAATCTCAGCATACAGGAATTCATGATTCTGCCGGCCAAGGGTAGCTTCAAGGAAAGCCTGAGAGCGGGCGTGGAAGTGTTCCACCACCTGAAGGCCGTGCTGCACGAGAAAAAGCTCAGCACCAACGTGGGCGATGAAGGCGGCTTCGCTCCCATGGTGAACTCGAACCACGAAGCCCTGGATATGATCGTGGACGCCATCGCCCGCGCCGGCTACCGGCCCGGACAGGATGTTTTCCTCGCGCTCGATTGCGCTGCCTCCGAATTCAAAACTTCGGAAGGCCAATATGCCATGAGCGGCTCCGGCAAGGATTCCATGAGCTCGGAAGCCCTGGTGGCTTACTACGCCGATCTCTGCATGAAATATCCGATCGTGAGCATTGAGGACGGCCTCGATGAGGGCGACTGGGCCGGCTGGAAAATCCTCACCAAAGAGCTCGGCAAAAAAGTGATGCTCGTGGGCGACGATCTCTTCGTGACCAACGCAAAAATCCTGCAAAAAGGTATTGAAGAGAAGGTAGCCAATTCCATCCTCATCAAAATCAATCAGATCGGATCCATCACGGAAACGCTCGAAACTATCGCGCTCGCCCGCCGGAACCACTACAATACCGTAGTGAGCCATCGCTCGGGCGAAACGGGAGACACCTTCCTCGCCGACCTTGCCGTGGCCACGGATTCGGGTCTCGTGAAAACGGGCTCGGCTTCGAGAGGGGAGCGTATGGAAAAATACAATCAGCTCCTCCGCATCGAAGAAGAGCTCGGTGATAAGGCGAAGTTCAACGGGCTGCAGAGCCTGGGGATGAAATTCTGATTTTGGGGATTTATAGAGCATGAAGCTCGGCTACTTTTTTCTGGCGGCCTTTCTGGTTTCCGTGGGCATCGTGCTCTTCGGGGAAGCAGGGTTGCTCTCCGCCTACAGATCCAGCCAGAACAATGCCCGCCTCGAATCGAGGATAGAAAGCCTGCAGCAGGAGAACGCCCGCCTGCTCCACGATATTGATTCCGTTCAGAAGAGCTCCCGAAAGCTCGAGCACACCATCCGCTCGAGCCTTTCCTTGGTGGCTCCTAATGAGCTTCTTTTTGAGTTTCAGTGAGGAGGAGGCGCGCTTGAAGACATTAGTCGTAACCGGAGCGGCAGGATTCATCGGCAGCAATTTCGTGCGCCTTGCCCTCAAACGCGGCCACAAAGTGGTGGGCTTCGATGCTCTCACCTACGCCGGCCACAAAGAAAACCTCGAGGGCCTTGGCTCCCAGTTCTCCCTGATCGAGGCCGATATCCGCGATGCCCGTGCTGTGCGAGATGCGCTGAAAGAGCATCAGCCGGATGCGCTCCTCAACTTCGCGGCCGAATCCCATGTGGATCGCTCGATCACCAATCCGCTTTTGTTTGTCGAAACAAACGTTCTCGGCACGGCGAATCTCCTGCACCACACCCTCGAATACTGGAAAGGCCTGCCGGAAGAAAAGAAAACGGCCTTTCGCTACCTTCAGGTGAGCACCGACGAAGTTTACGGCGCGCTCGGCGATACGGGTAAATTTTCGGAAACCACTCCGCTCAATCCTCACTCTCCCTATTCGGCCTCGAAAGCCGGTGCGGATCTCCTGGTGCATGCCTGGAACCACACCTATGGCCTGCCCACCATCACCACCAACTGCTCGAACAATTACGGGCCCTACCAGTTCCCGGAAAAGCTCATCCCCCACCTGCTCACCTGCGCGCTCGCAGGCAAGCCCCTGCCTGTATATGGCAAGGGCGAGAACGTGCGCGACTGGATCCACGTGGAAGACCATTGCGAAGGCATCCTGCTCGCCCTGGAAAAAGCCAAGCCTGGTTCCTCTTATTGCTTTGGCGGAAATGCCGAGCGAAAAAATATTGATCTGGTGAAGGAGTTCTGCTCGATCCTCGATGAAATGCGCCCGAAGAAAAGCGGCCAATATGCTGACCAGATCACCTTCGTGACCGATCGCCTCGGCCACGACTGGCGCTACGCGATCGATGACAGCCTGGCCGAGCGCGAGCTTGGCTACAAGAAAAAGCACAACCTCAAAGAAGGGCTGCGCTCCACCGTGGAGTGGTACCTCGCCCATGAAGCCTGGCGCGATCAGGTGCTCAAAAAAGCGGAGAACTCGAAATGAAGGGAATCATTCTCGCGGGCGGATCCGGAACCCGCCTCTATCCGGTGACCTCGGCCGTGAGCAAGCAGCTGCTGCCGATTTACAACAAGCCCACGATCTATTACCCGCTTTCCACCCTGATGCTCGCAGGCATCAAAGACATTCTCCTCATCTCTACGCCCCGCGATCTCCCCTTGATCCGCTCCCTGCTTGGCAGCGGGGAGGAGATGGGCGTTCGCTTCTCTTATGAGGAACAGGCGAAACCGGAAGGTATCGCCCAGGCTTTTCTGATCGGTGAGAGTTTCATCGACAACGATCCCGTATGCCTCATCCTCGGCGACAATATCTTCCACGGCATGGAGCTCTCCCATATGGTGAGCAAATCGGCCAAGCTCCAGAGTGGAGCCGAAGTTTACGCCTACCATGTGCACGATCCCGAGAGATACGGCGTGGTGGAGTTCGGTGGCGACGGCAAGGCTGTGAGCATCGAGGAAAAGCCCAAGGCGCCCAAATCCTCCTGGGCCGTGACCGGGCT
>CAZTCD010000031.1:0-38609 GCA_964612065.1 uncultured Bdellovibrionales bacterium
AAGTGGTCCTGGCGGAGCCAGCCGAGCTTGGCCTTGGGATCGATGAACACGGTGCCTTTATCCGCGCTTTGGTCCCCGGAAATGATTTTGAGGAAGGTGGATTTTCCCGTGCCGTTCGCACCGATGATGCCGTAGCGGCAGCCCGGGGTGAAGGTGATGGATACATCCTGAAATAGTTTCTTTTGCCCAAAGCTGAGCCCGATATCTTTTACGGAAAGCATGCGGAGGGTTATAGCACAAAGCGCCGAAAGGACTAGATTTTCTTCGCCATTTTCAGGATGCAGCCCCACTCTTTCTCGCTCACGGGCATCACAGAGAGGCGAGTGCCCTTCTGCACCAGGGGCATCTCAGAGAGCGCTTTCTCGGCTTTGAGGCGTTCGAGAGGCAGCACAGCGGGAAATTCCTCTACGAACTCCACCTCCACCTGCATCCAGATGGGCTTTTCTTTGGTGGCTTTGGGATCGTAATACTCGGATTTTTTCTCGAATTGCGAGGGATCGGGATGGCTCTCCCGGCTCACTCTCGCCACGCCCGCCACGCCGGAGGGCTCGGCATTGGAGTGGTAGAAGAGCACCAGATCGCCCACCTTCATCTGATCGCGCATATAATTGCGGGCCTGATAATTGCGCACTCCATCCCAGCCGGTTTTTTTCTTGGTTTTGAGGTCGCGGATGGAAAAAACATCCGGCTCGCTCTTCATCAGCCAGTAGTTCATGCGTTCTCCTTCACCACCTCGGCGAGGAGCGATCCATCGAAGCGCAGAGAGAGCAGCTGCGGGAAGCGATCGATCTCGAGCGCGATCTTCACATCCTCCACTCCGGTGGCGAGCTTTCCGGCCAAGTGCTTCGGGCGGTGAGACTCAAGAATTCTCTCTTTTCCGCTCTCGGCGCACTGGCGCACGAAATCGGGCATATTGGAAAATCCCTCGAGGGCGGTGGCCACGCTCTGGCAGGCGATTTCGTCTTCCACATGCTGCCAATCGGGCACGGCAGCGGGGATGAGGGTAATCGGACCATCGAAATCGGAAAGAGCTTTCACCAGAGAGGAAAAATTCACGAAGGAGCCCACGAACACTTTCTCGAACTTGTAGGCCGCAAACATGGCAGGGGTGCCGGTAGTAGTAGACACAAGGGCCGGACGGTTTTTTTCCCAGGCCTGGGTAGTGGCTTGAAGAGGGGAGTTGTCGAAGCGCTCGGCGCATTCCACGGGCTGCGAGAGCTCGGAGAAAACACGCATGGCGCGCACGCGTTCATCGGTGGCGGCATCGCGGAGCGAGGGGGCCACGAAGAGAGGGCCTTCGGCTCTTGAGGCCAGGCAGTGCACGGTGGTGGTGCAGCGGAAGATATCGAACACCACAGCCGCTCCTTCCCAGGAGGGAAAGGGTTCTAGCCAGGTGCGGATGCTTACGCGTGATTTCATATAGGGAGCAGTTTTGCTGAACGGGAGGAGAGCGTCAAGCAAAGTGGTCGGGAAAGAGGCTCTGCGGCATTGAAATAATATTGAGATTGATTCTCAATTTCCTTGATCTTTGCTTTGGAGTGGTGTGAGATGAACTCATCAGCCCGGGGATCGTCGCGGTTCTCTTGTAAATAAGTGAATCCTGATGCTCGGGCCCTGATAAGCCATTCCAAAATTAGAGATGTGTGTAAATGGCGGGGTGCAAACCCCGCCATTTTTTTGCCCGCATTTCGCAAGGCATTAGATTGCTCTTCTTGTGCTGCAGCTAGTATGAATGCTGAATGGACGAGCTCTTCTCCCACTCCACGCCAGAAAAAACTTCGGAGCAAACTCCCGAGAAAGCCCGGGAAGAAATCCCTCTCGCCGAACGAATGCGCCCCCGCTCTCTCGAAGAAGTGATCGGGCAGAACCATCTGATTGGCCCGGGCAAACCACTAAGCCTGCTCGCCGCGCATCCGCCGAGCCTCATCTTCTGGGGCCCGCCCGGAGTGGGCAAAACCACGATCGCGAAACTTCTCTCCGGCGATCGCGCCTTCCATCAGATCTCCGCCGTGCTCGATGGGGTGGGGGAGCTGCGCAAGCTGATCGATCGCATGCAGAAGGAAACGCAGCGGGACAGCCGCCGCGCCGTGCTCTTCGTGGACGAGATCCACCGCTGGAATAAAGCGCAGCAGGATTCGCTCCTTCCTTATCTCGAAAACGGCACCTTCACTCTGATCGGCGCCACCACGGAGAATCCCAGCTTCTCGCTGATCGCGCCCCTTCTTTCGCGGGCCAAAGTATTCACCCTCAAGAGCATCGGCAAAGGCGATTTGCGCGCCCTTCTTTTGCGAGCTGTGGAAGACAAAGAGCGTGGCCTCGGCAGCCGCTTCGTGCGCATCGAGGAGGATGCCCTTGAGTTCCTCGTGGAAGATGCCTCGGGCGACGCTCGCAAAGCCCTCAACACCCTAGAGATCGCGGCCGGCCTCCATCACCAGATCTCGCTCGAAACTCTGAAGGCCGTGCTGCAGAAGCGCACCCTTCGCTACGACAAAACCGGCGAACAGCATTACGACATCATCTCTGCTTTTATCAAAAGTATGCGCGGCTCCGATGTGGACGCTGCTGTTTATTATTTGGCGCGTATGTATGAAGCCGGAGAGGACCCGCGCTTTCTCGCTCGCCGCATGGTGATCTTTGCCGCCGAGGATATCGGCTTGGCCGATCCGCGCGCGCTTCAGGTGGCCGTAAGCGCGGCTGAGGCCTTCGATCGTATAGGGCTCGCTGAGGGCTGGATCCCTCTTTCCGAAGCCGCCTGCTACCTGGCGCTCGCGCCTAAAAGCAATGCTTCCTATATGGCTTATAAAAGAGCGAAAGAGGCTGTGGAAAAGTTCGGCGATCTGCCCGTGCCTCTTCACCTTCGCAATGCTCCCACTGGCCTGATGAAGGAGCTCGGTTATGGTGCGGGCTATGAATACGCACACGGGCTCGAAGGTGGAAAGCCCTCTCATGCGCACCTCCCGGAAGAAATCGTGAAAGAACGCTTTTATGTGCCTGGCACTCGGGGATTCGAGAAACTTCTTTTCCAGAAAAAGGACGACAAGCAGGAGGAGAAGAAGACAGAATAGGGGGATGCGAATTTCCCTCGTTTTGCTGACTTCTCTGCTCGTTTTTTCCTGCGCCCGCGCTCCACTCACCGATCGTGCCAACGCCTATCTTCCTACCGATAAGCTGCCTGAGCTCCGTGATTCGTTCCCGATCTCCGGCTTGCAAGAGGCTTTGCAGAAAACTCTCGCGGCCTACAAAAGCTCCACTTTGATCCCCCAGGAATTCCGCTTTGGCGATCGCGTGATCTCCCGCAATGACTATCGCGATGCCCTCGAAGCTCTCGGCCCCGAAATGGAAAGCTTCGATCGCCTGCACGCTTTCCTGCGAGCCAATTTTGATTTCTACCAGGTATATGGCGATGAGGAACCTGGCCAGATCTTCTCCACCGGTTATTACGATGTGGGTATGAAGGGCAGCCGCAAACCGGCGGGCAAGCTCACCGAGCCCCTCTATCGCTTTCCGCCCGATGTGGTAACCGTCGACCTCGCCGCCTTCGGAGAGCGGATGCCCGACGTGAAGCCGCTGCAGGATCTGCTCATCGAGATGAAGTCCCTGAAGCCCACCTGGCGCGGACGCATCGAAAAAGAAGGCAGCGTGAGCCGCATCGTGCCTTACTACCAGCGCTCCGAAATCCAGCGCCTTCGCCCGCTCTCAGGGAAAGGCCTCGAAATCGCCTATGTGGATCCGATCGACGCCTTCTTTGTGGAAATCCAAGGCTCGGGCGTGGTGGAGTTTCCCGACGGGAAAAAGCTGCGCGTGGGCTACGACGGGCAGAATGGCTCCCCTTACCAGGCGATCGGGAAATTTCTCTGGCACGTGATTCCGAAAGAACAGATGAGTATGCAGAGGATCCGCCAGCATCTGGAATCCCTCGATCGGGAGCATCAGCAGCAGATTTTCGACAAAAATCCCTCCTATGTTTTCTTCAAGGAGCTCAAGGGGGAATCTCTCACCTATTCCGGGGCGGAAGTTACCGCCCATCGCACGATTGCTTCCGACTCCTTTCTCTTTCCCAAAGGCACGCTCGGCTTTCTGGAGATCGAAACCCCGGTTTTCACCGACGATCACGCCCTCGATCCTTCCGGCTGGGAGCTTCGCCCACGATGGGTATTCGATCAGGACACGGGCGGCGCGATCAAGGGAGGCGGGCGCACGGATATCTATATGGGCCTCGGTTCCGAGGCAGCCCGAATTGCGGGCCCCATGAAGAGGAACGGCAAGCTCTGGTATGTGGCGCCAAAGGCCGAGTTTATCGAGCGGCTGAGAGCGCGAACGGGCCTGGCCCACCGCCGCTGATATTTCCGCCTATCTCCTCAGCGAGTGAAGTTTCTTCGGTGTGTGCCGAGCCGTTTCCAAAGAGGCGCAAGGCGGATAAAAGCCGGATAAGCCAGATCCGGATACTTTCTCTTGATCGCATCCGTGATCCGCTTCTCTCTCGCCACGGAAAGCGGTGAGCCGGCGATCGGATTGTATTTTCCTGCTTCCCAGATCACGGTGCGGAGGTAGCGTTCTTGCCAATCCAAGTGATCCGATTCCACCGTGCCGCCTCGGCCGGTATGGATCCATTCCGGCTCCATGGCGCGGATTTCTGACAAACGCTTCAGCCATTCATCGAGCAGGCCGAGCTCGAGCCAGGAATGGAAGCCCTGGGTTACGAGGTCTCCCACGAAAACATGATCGTTCACCTGCGCCACCACATGGGCCTCCGAACAACCGGGGCCGAGCACGTGCAGCTTCAGCTTCAGTCCTGCGGCTTCGATTTCCGTGGTGGCAGAGCCGAAGCTCTCAGGCTTGGGAGCTTCTTTCGGATAATCCGGCTGGAAGCGCTTATAGAACCAGGTGAGGCGTTGCTGGTGCACGGCTGGAATTTTCTCCAGCACCTGCGCCGAGGTGATCACGCGTATTCCTCTTCGCTGCAATACTCCCGTGCCGTTGAACTTATCAGGATTGGGATGAAGGATCACAGCTAGCACGGCTTTCTTGCCGGTGATCTTCTCCGCCGTGAGCACGAATTCCTCCGCCGCCGTGGGAAGGAATTGCGTGCCGATCAGGATGAGGCCCTTGGGCCCCTCGATCCAGTAGGAGGAGGTGCGGAAGCCCTTCCAGGAGGAAAGGTATTCCCCCACCAGGCCTTCACCCTCTTCCTCGTGCGAAACCTTGTGCACGAGGAAGGAGCCCGGGATCTCGGTGACCTCTCTTTCGCCGGCCTGCCCCGGCGAATCTTTCACGCCGGAGCCTGCGCAAGAATAGAGCGCCAGCATCGCCATACTGAGAATGATTTTTCTCAACGTCTTACCCCAGGAACGGATAGTGGTAGTGGGTGGGAGGAGAAAAGGTTTCCTTGATCGTGCGCGGGGAAACCCAGCGGATCAGGTTGAGCACCGAGCCGGCTTTATCGTTGGTGCCGGAAGCGCGGGCGCCGCCGAAGGGCTGTTGGCCCACCACGGCCCCCGTGGGTTTGTCGTTGATATAGAAGTTGCCCGCGGCGTACTTCAGGCGCTCGGTGGCCTGGGCGATCACTCGGCGGTCGCGGCCGAAGAAGGCGCCGGTCAGGGCATAGGGCGAGGTTTGGTCGCAGAGATCGAGAGTGGCCTCGAAGTCCTTGTCTTCATATACATAGATGGTGAGCACGGGGCCGAAGAGCTCCTCGCACATGGTTTCCACTTTGGGATTCGTGGTGAGGATCACGGTAGGATCGATGAAGTAGCCTTTGGATTTATCGCCCTTGCCACCCGCGATGATCTTGCAGTCGGAGCTTTTCTTGGCTTTTTCGATATAGCCCATGAGCTTATCGAAGCTCTTTTCGTCGATCACGGCGCCCATGAAGTTGCTCATATCGGCCACATCGCCGGTTTTGATCTCGGAGAGCTGGGAGAGCATTTCTTTCTCCACCGCCGGCCAGAGCGAGCGGGAGACATAGGCACGGGAGGCCGCCGAGCACTTCTGGCCCTGGTATTCGAAGGCGCCGCGCACGAGGGCGGTGGCCACGGCTTTGGCGTCGGAATCGGCATGGGCGAATACGAAATCCTTTCCGCCGGTTTCTCCCACGATGCGGGGGTAGCTTTTATAATTTTCGAGGTTCCCGGCCACCGTGCGCCAGATCTCGTTGAATACGGAGGTGGAGCCCGTGAAGTGCACGCCGGCGAGATCGCGGTGCTTGAGGGTCATGGGAGCGGTAGTTTTGCTCGGGCCTGGCACGAAGTTGATCACGCCAGGAGGGAGGCCCGCTTCTTCCAGGATCTTCATCACCCAATAGTTGGAGAAGAGAGCCGATACGCTCGGTTTCCACACCGCCACGTTGCCCATAAGGGCTGGGGAGGAGGGGAGGTTGCCGCAGATCGCGGTGAAGTTGAAGGGGGTGATGGCATAAACGAAGCCTTCGAGCGGCCGGTATTCTAGGCGGTTCCATACGCCTGAAGAAGAATTGGGCTGCTCGGCATACACCTTTTTGATGAATTCGGCATTGAAGCGGAAGAAGTCGATGAGTTCACAGGCTGAGTCGATTTCCGCCTGGTGCACGGTTTTGCTCTGGTTAAGCATGGTAGCGGCGTTGATATGCGCCCGGTATTTGCCGGCGAGGAGATCGGCGGCTTTTAGGAATACGGCGGCTCGGTCCTGCCAGGCGAGGTGCTCCCAATCGCGCTTCGCTTTGAGGGAGGCTTCGATCGCCATGCCGATTTCTTTTTCGCCGGCCTGGTGCACGTTCGCGAGCACGTTTTTGTGTGCGTGGGGTTCCACGGCTTTTACGGTTTGGCCGGTGCGGATTTCCTTGCCGCCGATGAGAAGAGGGATGTCGATGGTTTCGGAACGGAAGGATTTGATCTGCGCCTCCACTTCTTTCCTCGCCTTGTCGCCCGGGGCATAGGGCAGTACGGGTTCGTTCTGGGCGAGGGGTAGGGCGAAGTGGGCATCGTTCATGGAGTAGTCCTTTTCGTTGGTTCAGAGGCGATACTAGCAGAGCTTTCGCTTTAAAAATGGGTATAGCCTACCGCCCTTGGGAGTGAAAAACGCGAAAATCTGAAGAAATCTGCCCTTAGCCTCTGCCGCAGATCGCCTGGCTTAAGTAGTTGATTTTATTTGGCAACTAAAATTAAACATTAATAATATCAATGTATTATAAATTGCCGCAAATTGACGCAACTTGCCGAAATTTCAACCGGACGGGATTGACACGAAATGTCAATGCGGATAGGTTGCGCTGCGTTACACAAAGGACCGCAGGGGTAAATAATTTTTTCGAATGAGGACTATGTTCATGACCAAGCCTATCTGGACCAAAGCGCTGTATGCGACCTCCCTCGTGATGGCCGCAACCCTTCCCGCCGGCGTTCGCGCTGAGCTGGTGAAGCAGACCGTGGTGAAAGAAGCCGCGATCGTTCCCGAGCACTCCGAGGAATCGGAAGTGGAAATCGAAATCGAGCGGAAGGTGAAAACCAAGCCGAAGAAAGTAGTGAGAGTGGTTCGTGAAGAAACCGAGATCACCCCTGCTGTTACGGAAGAAACCCTTCCCATGCAGGTGGCCGCTCCGGTTCCTCCTCCTGCCGAGAAGCCTTCTATGGGCAGCCAGCTTGATGAAGGCATCAAGACCAAGATGGTTGATGTGCAAAATCAATTCGAGCAGGCTCTCCTGAAAACCCTCGACCGCATCAAGATCACTGTGGACGATGGTTCCACTCCTGATGGCTCTTCCTCGCCTACCCAGAATGTGATCGTTCAGGACAACCTGATCAACAACAACGGCGCTCCTGATTATATGAGCGTGGGCGATGCTCCCGTTATCGCTGGCGACGACGAAGACGGAGAAGAAGCCTCTGCCGGTGTTAGCACTGCAGCTGTGGAGAAGAAGAGCGAGCGCAAAGTGAAGATCGCTCCCATCTTCGGCCGCACCAGCCTCAACTCCAGCTCTTACAACGTAAGCCCTCGCTATACCGCGGGTTTCGAGCTCGAGTTCGATATCGACAAGAGCTTCGCCATGGTACTTGGCTACTCCTACTCCCAGTACGACATCACCATGGGCAACTATGGTTCGTTCTACAACTACTACCAGCCTTACGGCTTCAACGGCCAGAACTCGCAAACCCTCGAATACAACCAGAACGTATTCAGCGGCCTGATGCGCGTATATCTGATGCCGCAAGAGTCGAAGTTCCGCATCTTCGGCGGCGCCGGCGTGGGCTACAATATGGGCTATCTGAACTACCGTCAGAGCACCAACAACAACCCGTACTACTACCAGTACTACAGCCAGTACTACGGCAATACCGGCAGCGATTACGAAGTGAAGAGCTGGCTCGGCCTTCTTGAGGGCGGCGCTCTCATGAACATCTCTGATTCTGTGTCCCTCGGCGCGCTCTTCCGCTACGCCCTGGTATTCAGCTCCAGCGAAAACCAGCCTCTCAACAACTACGCCTTCGTGCCGAACTTCGGTTACGGCCAAACCACGGATAAGCAAGTGGTAGGCGGATCTCTCGGCCGGGATAACTTCTACTCTATCCTCGGCACCGTGAAAGTGGCTTTCTAAGCCCTTTTTCACCCCTTCGAAAAAGCGAGGGCTTCGCAGCGGAAAGCAGCGAGGCCCTTTCTTTTTGCCATTTTTTGCCGCGATTTTAGAGTGTTGCCCGCCCGCTCCGGCATGGGCGCAGGATAGACAAGGCCGATCCCCTGCGATTATAATTTATACTGGCTGGAATCCCCCGGCTCTCCCTGATTTCTGGATCTTGCCATGAAGCATCTCTTTCTTTCCGCGCTGATTTGCTTTTCCGTTTCCGGATGCAGCAGCGTTGATTCTGCCAGGTTCAATCGATCTCCTGCGAGCGCAAGCACGCGCGAAGAGCTGGTTTTGAAGCATCTGCTCGAATCCGACAATCCTCGCCTCGAAGCCGCCCGGCTGGTGGATCGCCTCCTCACGATCCGTCTCCGTGCTCAGGATTATCTGCAGCGCTTCGATCGGGAGCTTGCCGGCAGAAAGGAAGGAGAGGAGATTTTCATTCTTCCTTCCTATCGCCGTCTGCTTGCCGCCCGGCCCTTGGCGGAAGCCATGGAAGAGAAGATCGTGGCTCTCTATTCCGAGGCAAGGAATACGGCGCTCCGTATTTCCTCCTCGCCAGAAGAGAGGGATCTCGATGCCCGCGCGCAGTTGGTGGTGGCGGGGATGCGGGACGCGCTGCTCGAGGTGAGAAAGAGCCCTGCCAAGCGGGTGCTGCTGCAGGATCTGATGGAAGGCCTCAAGGGAACCATCGGGGATCTGGAAGCCGAGGCCTCTCTTCGGGCGATGGTGGAGCCTCTCCAGGCATCGCTCGTGGGAAAGGTGGCCGAGAGCAGCAGCGAGGAGCTGAAGCGGCTTGTGAGGGAGCTGCCGGATTCCGATGATGTGAAGGAAGAGATCGAGGAAGGCGCCAGAGAGCTTCCGGGTGCGGAGGCCGGGGCAGGGGAGAGAGCGCCGAGCGCGGCCGCGCATTATCCGTCTACGGGCCCTGCCGGAAACATGATGGGGAATAACTTTCCGACGGGCACTTTCGCGCTCACCTATGATGACGGACCTCACGCTTCCCTCACCATGGCCAATCTGCGTGTGTTGGAGGAGCAGGAGGTGAAGGCCACCTTCTTCTGGATCGCCAACAATGTGCTTCGCTACCCCTCCATTGTGAAGCAGGTGAAAGCCGCCGGAATGCCGCTGGCTAATCATTCTTATATGCACGCCAAGATTCTGAGCAGCCGGGATCTTCGCCGGCTTCGCACCTCTCCCGAAAAAGAAATCTATACCTCCACCGACGAGCTCACTCGTGTGTATGGCTTCAAGCCCCGGTTTTTCCGCCTTCCCTACGCCCAGGGCTTCGACAACGACCGGATCCGCGGCATGATCGCGGAGCGGGGAATGATCCATGTGAAATGGAATATCGATAGCGTGGATTGGCAGGATAAGAATCCCTCCACCGTCCTCGCGAGAGTGGAAGCCCAGATGCGGCAAACGGGACGGGGGATCATTCTGTTTCACGACGTGCAGGAGCCCACCGTGCAGGCTTCGAGAAGCCTGATGCGCCGGCAAAAGGGCAAGGTGCGCTGGGTAACCATCCCGCAGATCGTGGATGAGCTGAACGGCCGCCGTTGATTAGCGATTCTCCCTGAGTTCGTAAAAATAGCTTTCGTAAGGGCCGGGATCGCAGCGTTTTTCACCGGTCACTTCGTCGGTAATCCAGGGAGGCGCAGAGTAATTGACCTGCTTTTTGAGGCGTTGCTTTTCCGGCTCAAACTCCTGCCAGTCTGGAAGCGATAGAAGGTCGGGGTGCAAGGTTCTGCCCTGGATGTATTGATAATGGTCGTAGTCTCCCTCCACGAAGGAGCGTTGCGTGCGCAGGCCCGATTCCATCATGAGCTCTCCCACTCTCCGGCTGCCGTCGAAATCCCCTTCGTCGGCCAGGCGCTTCAGGAGGGAAGTCGGCCCATAGTAAGCCGGGTTGTAGGCGGAATACAGCCACTCGAAGGCGTAGTGCATGGCTGGATTGCTCCAGGCCGTCTCGCGGAACTCTCTGTTGATGGCGCTCAGACCGGTATCAAAAAGGGTGGCAGAGCGGAGCTTGTCGAGAGGATCTTGCAGTTTTGCCTTGTCAAAGCCCAGCTGCTCTTCGAGGTAGAGTCGGAAGAGAGGGTAGAAGCCATTACCGGGATTTTTCTTTTCCTCCTCCAGGAGTATTTCCCGGGCCAGTTTTTTATCTTCCGGCACGCTGCCCGTGGGGCCGTAGAGCAAACCGGCTTTGCGGAGAGCCCAGTAGAGCTTGGAGGAGGAGTGCGTGGGCTTGGTGGCTGGCTGCGCGTCTCCGTTTACTATCATCACGCCCTGGGGGCCGAAGGCTTCCTGCAGGGCAGGGCTTGGATTCATCACGGCCACGATGGCGGTGAAAGCCTCGTCTGGCGGGAGGGAGGCACCCAGCAGGCGCGATACTTCGCAAAGATCGGCCGCTTCTAGGGCGATCTGGAATCGGCTGGGGGCGCGGGGTTTTGGGGCGGGCGGGTTCTGTTTCTGCCGCTGCTCTGGTTTTTTCCGGGTGATCTGCAGGGCGAAAGCCTGTTTCTTTAAGGGGGCAGTTTCCGGATCCGCCCGGGGCGTCTTGCGGATGGTGGCATTGGAAACTCCTTGCAGGGAGATCCAGGCGAGAAAGGTGAAAAGAGCGGCGATCACGAAAAGGGTTTTGAGTGTGTTCATGAGAATTTTGTAGCCCGCGGCAGGAGTGGCTCACCATCTCGCTTCCGTGTGGGAGAGGTGTTTGGATTGGAATTTCCGCTCAGGCTGTGCGCATTAACGCTCCGCTTAATTCGCTAGAGGAAAAACTCCCATGCAGAGCGGCGCAAGCAAACGAAAAGACTAAGAAAATCCTCGATCTTTTGTTCATGAATTGGATCGAATTCGGTTACAATTCGAAGGAATTTTAAAGGGAGATCCTATGAGCATGAGGGATGTAGTGATCGTGGAGGGCGTGCGTTCGCCCTACGTTAAATCCGGCGGGGAGTTCGCCAAGGTGAGAGCCCATGAATTGGGGCGGGTGCCGATGCGGGAGCTCGTGGAGCGTCTGGAGCTCGGAGACGGGCTCGGCTCGAAAGCCCGGGTGAAGGTGGATGAAGTTTGCGTAGGCAATGTGGGCGCTCCGGAAGACGCCGCCAATATCGGGCGGGTGATCGGAATGCAGGCTGGCCTCCATAAATCCATTCCCGGCTATACGGTGCACAGGAACTGCGCTTCCGGCCTCGAAGCGATCATGCAGGGCTGGCTCAAGATCGGCACCGGACAAGCGGAAGTGATGCTGGTTGGCGGCGTGGAGAGCATGAGCAATATGCCTCTGATTTACCGCCCTGAGGTGGTGGATTGGTTCGGGCGCCTGATGAAGGCGAAATCCATGGGCCAGAGGCTCGGCGCTTTTTCGAAGCTGCCCCTCGGCCGAATGCTGAACCCGATCATCGCGATCCAGGAAGGCCTCACCGATCCCTTCTGCGGGATGAATATGGGGCAAACGGCGGATCTTCTCGCCAAGGAATTCCGTATCTCGCGTGAAGAACAGGATAGGTTCGCGATGGAAAGCCACCGCCGGGCGGTGGCCGCCCAGGAGAGCGGCAAGCTCAGCGATGAGATTGTGGCCGTGCCTCTTCCGCAGAAATACACCACGGCCGTGGCGGCCGATATCGGCCCGCGCAAAGGCCAGAGTATGGAGCAGTTGGCGAAGCTGAAGCCGTATTTCGACCGGGTAAACGGAACGGTTACGGTGGGCAACGCCTGCCCAATCACCGACGGAGCCGCGATGCTCGCTTTGATGAGCGCGGAAAAAGCGAAGGCTGCCGGATACAAAGTACTGGGCAGGATCCGTTCCGTGGCCTTTACCGGCCACGAGCCCGAAAGAATGGGGCTTGGCCCGGTATATGCCTCTCATTCTGCGCTCAAGAAGGCAGGCCTCGGGTTGAAGGATATGGACGTGATCGAGATCAACGAGGCTTTCGCGGCTCAGGTGCTTTCCTGCGTGAAGGCCATGGGCTCCAAAGAATGGTGCCAGGAGAAGCTTGGCGAATCGGATGCGATGGGCGAAGTGGATCCCAACAAGCTCAATCCCAACGGAGGCGCGATCGCTCTCGGCCATCCGGTAGGATCGAGTGGCGCGCGCGTGGCGATCGCCGCTATCAAAGAATTGAACAGAAGCAATAAGCAGTTCGGCCTGGCCACTCTTTGCATTGGTGGTGGCCAAGGAGGCGCGATTGTTGTTGAAAGAGGAGCATAAGCCCATGGCTACTTATACGAATTACAAGCTCATTGATCGCGGGGAAGGCTGGGCTGAGCTTTGTTTCGACCAGCCCGATACCAAGGCGAACATTTTCAACGAGAGCGCGCTGAAGGAGCTCGATCAGGTGACCACGGATCTGGCCGCGAGGCGAGATCTGAAGGGGGTCGTGGTAACGAGCTCCAAGAGCGATATCTTCATCGCCGGGGCCGATCTCAATCTGATCAAGAGCCTCGATACGATCGATAAAGCTCTCGCCGGCTGCACCGCCGGCCAGCAGGCCATCCACCGCTTCTCCAAGCTTCCCTTCGAGAAGGTGGCCGCGATCGGCGGAGCCTGCCTTGGCGGCGGTTTTGAATTGGCGCTGGCCTGCAACAAGCGGTTAGCCTCCGATGCCAAGAGCGTGAAGATCGGCTTGCCTGAAGTGATGCTCGGGATCCTGCCCGGTTTCGGCGGATCCGTGCGCTTGCCTCGGCTGGTTCCGCTTCCTACCGCGCTGGACCTCATTCTAACGGGCCGCCAGGTAGACGGGGTGCGCGCCTGGAAGATGGGCGTAGTGGATGCCTATCTTCCGCAGCAGGATTTTAATGAACGGGCCGTGAAGTGGGCCAAGGCCAATGCCGGCAAGCCCGGCCGCCGCGTGCACACCCTGATGAATACGATCATGGAACTGCCCGGCCTGCGCGGAGTGATCTTCTCCAAAGCCCGCCAGGGCGTGATGAAGCAAACCAAGGGCAAGTATCCCGCTCCGCTCAAGATCCTCGATCTCTTGGCCGAGATTTACGGCATCGATGTGGAAGAGGCTCTTCGCCGCGAGGCCAAGGCTTTCTCCGTGCTTGCGGTAACGCCGGTGAGCAAGCGCCTGATCGAGCTCTTCCAGCTTTCGGAAAGCGTGAAGAAAACGAATGGCGTAGGCCCCGAGGTGCAGGCGAAGAAAGTGGAGCGCGCTGGCGTGCTTGGCGCCGGCGTGATGGGCGGTGGTATCGCCTGGGCTTTCGCGAATAAAGAGATTCCTGTGAGGATGAAAGACATCAAGCAGGAGAGCGTGAATCTTGGCTACCAACAGGCGGCCGAGAATTTCGGGTTCGCGCTCAAGAAGCGCAAACTCACCAAAAGCCAGTTCATGGGCAAGATGGGCATGATCTCCGGCACTCTCGATTATTCCGGCTTCCGGAACCTCGATGTGGTGGTGGAAGCGGTAGTGGAGAATATGGATGTGAAGAAGAAGGTGCTCGCGGAAACCGAGAACTATATCTCGGATTCGTGCATCTACGCCTCTAATACTTCCTCTCTTTCCATCACGGAAATGGCCACGGCCTGCAAGCGCCCGGAGAATGTGGGTGGATTGCACTTTTTCAATCCCGTATCCCGCATGCCGCTTGTTGAAGTGATTGCGGGCGAGAAAACCTCCAAAGAAACCGTGGCCACTCTTTTTGAGCTGGCCAAGAAGCTTGGAAAAACACCCATCGTGGTGAAGGACGGGCCGGGATTCCTCGTGAACCGCCTTCTGATCCCGAGCATGAACGCGGCTCTCTTCCTTTTTGAAGAAGGGGTTTCCATCGAGCGGCTCGATCGGGTGATGAAGGATTTCGGTATGCCCATGGGCCCCATGCGCTTGATCGACGAAGTGGGGATCGACGTGGGTACCAAGGTTTCCAAGATCCTGCACAGTGCGTTCGGCGAACGCGCCGTAACCTCCACGCTCGGTGATCAGCTCGTGGCGAGCGGCCGCCTTGGCAAGAAAAACGGGAAAGGTTTCTACCTTTACGAGAACGGTAAGGAAAAGGGCGTGGATGAATCCGTGCTGGAAGTGGTGAAGAACCGCACCACGCGTTCCGCGAATGTGTCCGACGGGGAGATCATTCAGAGGGTGATCTATCCGATGATCAACGAGGCCGCACTCGCGCTACAGGAGGGAGTGGTGAAAACTCCCGGAGAAGTGGATCTCGGCATGATTATGGGTACGGGTTTCCCTCCCTTCCGGGGCGGCTTGCTCAGGTTCGCCGACAACGAGGGCGTGAAGCGAGTGGCGGAAACGCTCGAGCGCTTTTCGGGCTTGCCGGCCGGCGGCTGGATGAAGCCGAACGCTGCATTGCTCGAAGTGGCCCGTAAAGGTTCCTTCTACTAAGGCAGGGGCCGATGCAGAGCCTATCCAGCTTCATCGGCCTCCGTTATCTTCGCTCCAAAAAGAGCAATGCCTTCCTTTCGTTGATCACCTTTCTTTCGATTGCCGGCGTGGCCGTGGGCGTGGCCACGCTGATTGTGATCCTTTCCGTGATGGACGGATTCGAGGGAGCCTTGAAGTCCCGCCTCGCACAGGGGGAGTTTCACGTTTTGGCTACCAGGGCTGGTGAGGAGACGGATCCTTATTTTGCCTTCGATCCAGAACGTGTAAGCCGTTTATATGGGCTTTCCCCCGACGTTTTGAGCGTGAATCCGGTGCTTTCCACGGAGGCGATCCTCAAGGCGGGCAAGAAGGTGGCCGGGATGAGCATCCGCGGGGTTTCCGAAAGCCAGA
The DNA here is from genome assembly GCA_964612065.1 of uncultured Bdellovibrionales bacterium. Lineage (GTDB taxonomy): Bacteria > Bdellovibrionota > UBA1018 > CAIPTA01 > CAIPTA01 > JAKFYM01. Next base: position 15,322 of record CAZTCD010000031.1, read on the forward strand.
TGAGCCAGCTCGCTGATAGCCTGGTGGAAGCGGCCGAGGGGCCCAAGGTGCTTTCGCGGGAAGGCCTCTGGCTGGGCAAAGAACTTGCCTACCAGCTGAACGTGCTCCCGGGGGATAAGGTTCAGGTGATCTCTCCCACCGAAACCGAAGGACCGCTCGAGAGCGTGCCGAGGATCCGTTCCTTCCGGGTGGATGGAATCTTTGAAAGCGGCCTGCCGGAGAAAGACCTTCATACCGTATATGCTTCAATCGAAGCGGTGCAGGAATTCCTGGCTCGTCCCGGGCTGGTGAACCGGGTGGAGATCAGCGTGCGGGATTTCGAGCAGTCCGAAAAAACCGGCGAGCTGATCCGCGGCGAGCTGGGGCCGGATTTTCTTGTGAAAGACTGGAATCAGCTGAACGCGCATCTCTTTGCCTCCCTGAAGCTTGAGCGGATCACGATGTTCGTGATCCTGGCGATGATCGTTCTGGTGGCCAGCTTCAATATCGTTACTTCCTTGCGCATGACCGTGGTGGAGAAGAGGAAGGAAATTGCGATCCTTCAGGCAATGGGGGCTACACGGAAGCAGATTGGCGGAATCTTCCTGGTGCAGGGGGCGGTGATCGGCAATATCGGCACCGTGATTGGCCTGGGGGCAGGATTGGGGGTCGCCCTCTTGCTAAAGACATATCCGGTGGTGGAATTACCTGACATCTTTTACGATCGCTCACTTCCGGTTAAAATTTCTCCATGGTTCATCTGCTTTATCGTTCTCACTGCCGTGGTTATCGTAGTGCTCGCTGCCTTTTTCCCCGCCCGGGCGGCGGCCCGAATACCGCCCTTGGAAGGCATACGAAACTCCTGAATCAGCTCATTTTGGCTCTTTTGTTTTTTGTCTGCGTGCCTGATTCGCATGCGGTTTCCCTGAAGGGGAAATCCGCGCTTAAAAACCCTGTTCTGCTAGTGCATGGATCCACCGCCAACGGCCCCAACCTCAGCGTGGGGCCTTTTGAGTTCGGTGCCTATTTTGCCGATCTCCCTGCCTTTTTGGGTGAAACAGGAACCGTGGTGAAGATCGCGCATCTGCCTACCGACGCGAGCATCGCGGAACGGGCCGCGGTATTGAAGAACTATCTGGAAACCGACATGAAGGGGGAGATGGTGAACATTATCGGCCATTCCCTTGGAGGATTGGATGCTCGCTATGCCGTTTCGATCTTAGGATGCAACCAGATCGCCTCGATCACCTCGATCGGTACCCCTCACCTCGGCTCCCCCTTGGCCGATTGGGCCTGGAAACAAGTTCTTAACAAAGGGTTCTGGTATTGGCTGCTGAAGGCGATCGGCTACGACCTCAAGAACCGTCGCTTTATCCAGGATATCACCACCGAAGGCATGAAGGTTTTCAACGAGAAGGTGCGGGACAGCCTCGACGTGCGCTATTTCTCCGTGCAAACCAAAGCGAGCTTCAGTGATGGCAATATGAGTTTTCTGCTCTGGCCAACGGCCAAATGGATGGAAGGCCAGAAACACTACCTTACGGCCAATGGCCACGACGGAATGGTGCCCTTCGACTCCCAGCTCTGGGGTACTGGCGTGTATACTGGCCAAATCGACCATCTCGCTCAGATCAACCACCAGGAGTTCCGCTTCACCAGCAATCGCCAGGAGAGCATGCAGATATGGGAGAAGATCTTCGATAACCTGCAAAAAGAGGGCTTGTGAAGGCTGGCTTGCCAAACCTGCCTGATGGCTGGTAAACCTGCCTTATGTTCGGACTCAGCTTAGGACATTTGGTGATTCTCGCAGTGGTGGTTCTGCTTTTCGGCTCCCGTCGGCTGCCGGAGCTGGGTTCCGCCTTGGGGCGGGGTATGAACGCCTTCAAAAAGGGCCTTTCCGGTGAGGAAGACCTGGAGAGTTCTTCTGGCCACGAAGAGAAAATTGGGGCGATTCAGCCCGATGCCGTATTGCCTCCCGCCGATAAAAACTCCTAATTTCAAATAGTTGCATATCGTCTTTGACTAAAGAATTCAGCCTTTAAGCGCCGATATAGGGCCATGCGTACTAAAGGGGTGGTTTCTACTGCCATAAATCTCGGGGCGTTGGCGCTGTTCGTGGTGGCCTTGGTGGCGCTATACCTTACTCCCCGCAATTCCAACTTGGCTCAGAGAGAGCCTGCGAGCGAAGCCGTACCGGCTATTTCTCCGATCGATTCCGTAGATTCGCAGATCCATTAGCGCAAGATTTTACTCGGTGGCGTGGACGGCCGCCGCTATAGTAAGAGCATGGCGTCCTGGCGATCACCGCATGATTCCCATGCTCCCCATGCGGGAAAGAGGAGTGCGCTGGCCTATGCGATACTCCTGAGCCTTGCGGCTTTTGTGCTGCAAGTGGCTGGGGCTTTTTATACCCGAAGCCTGGCGCTGATCGGGGACTCCGCTCATCTATTCACTGATCTGCTCTCTCTTACCATGAGCTATTTCGCGGTGGTTCTCTCCGCCCGGCCTGCCACGGAAAGCAGGAGCTTCGGGCTGTTCCGCCTCGAAGTGCTCGCGAGCTTCATGAACGGCATGCTGCTGCTTTTCGTAGCGGGAACCGTTTCGGTGGAGGCCGTGCAGCGGCTGATGAGTCCCGAGCCCGTGAAATCCTTCGAGCTGCTGGTAGTGGCTACCGTGGGCCTTTTGGTGAACCTTTTTTCGGCCGGCATTCTCCTCAGGGCTACGAAAGGCGAGGAGGGCCTCGCGGACATTCATCACCACCATCATCATGGCCATGCGCACGAGCATCACCATGACCATGCCGGAGACCATGAGCACCACCATCAGGACAGGAACCTTCGATCGGCGTTGCTACATGTTTGGAGCGATGCTCTGGGAAGCTTGGCCGTGATCGCAGGGGCCGTGATCATTCATTTCACCGGCTATTACTGGGTGGACGCCGTGGTGGGCTTGGCGCTTGCGCTCTGGATTTTTCGCTGGTCGATCAAAGTAATGGTGGATTCAGGCCACGTGCTGCTCGAAAGCACTCCCAAGCACGTAAAGATGGATCATGTGCTGGCCGAGCTCAAAAAGATGGACGAGAGAGTGAAAGGCGTGGACGACCTTCACGTTTGGGAGCTCACTTCCAGAATGTATGCGGCCACGGCAGAAGTGAGAGTGCGCGGAATGAGCCTGGAGCAGGCCGAGGATCTCAGGCTCCGTATGCATCTTTTGATGCGGGAGAAGTTCGGCATCGCCCATGTGGTGGTAGCGATCCGCCCGGAAAAGTAGGGCTATTTTCTGCGGAAGACTCCCAGGAATTCCCGGCCGGCTCTGGCCTTAACACTCTCCGCCGGTTTCTCGATCGACAGTTCGAAATAGGGCGAGAACAGTGTTCGCACTTCGTCCTCCGAGATCACGAAGGGCGGGCCGGGCTTATCGGTGCTGAGAGGAAAGAACAGGCCGAGCAACCAGCCCCCCGGCTTGATCAGGGCGGCGGCGGTCTCCACATACCGGGCTCTCAGGGCTGGATCTATGGCGCAGAAGAAGGTGTATTCCAGGAATATATCGTAGGACGCATTGTGGTAGGCGATGGCGGGCAGATCAAAAAAATCCTGCCGGTAGGCCCATACCGTGAGTTTTCGCTGGGACGCTTCTATCAGAGCCGCTTCGAGGGCATCGGGAGCGAAATCCACGAGGTCCACTTCGAAGCCTTTTTCTGCGAAGAGAAGGGCGTCGTGGCCGCGGCCACCACCGGGAACCAGCACCCTGCCTTTGGCCGGCAACCGACCCGTGCTCAAGATGCGCTGGAACTCGGGAGTGGGGCCGGAAAGATCCCAGGGGGTGTCGCCGGAATGGTAACGTTCGTTCCAGGATTTGGCGCCCAGGTCGGGGGTGGTCAATGCAGAAAATCCTCTGGTCTGGTTTCGGTATATGTTAGCAAGGAGACCTATGCTTACCTACCAAACGTATAAGGTGATTCATCTCGCATCCATCTTTATTTTCCTCACGGGAGCTTCGGTGCTTCTGCTTTGCCGCCCCTCGGCGAAATCGTGGAAGATCATCACGGGCGTATCGAGCCTTTTCATCCTGATCGCGGGTTTCGGTCTCTTGGCTCGTCTCGGGCTTACAAGTGGAATGCCCACCTGGGTGATCGCGAAAATCGTGATCTGGGCGGGCGTTACGGCCTTAGGGCATATCGTGGCGAAGCGATTTCCTGCAGCGGCGCTTCAAGCCTATTGGGCCACCGTTTTACTGGCGATTCTTGCGGCCTGGATCGCTGTCTATAAGCCTTAGTGGCCGTTCATTCAGTGGCGGCGGATGGCGGAGATGATGGGTTTTACGTCGAAGCCGTCTTCGGGAAGGCCCGCGTCGGGAGCTAGGCTATCGAGCAGAAGAGCTTTGGGCACTCCGCTATAGTCGCGGAAATCCCGGGCTTCCATGGCCACCTTGCAGGCGAAAAAGAAGAAGAGAAGAGCCACGGAATGACGGATCAAGGTGCGCATGTGCACCTGATCGGCAGGTATGCTGGAAACTGAAGGAAAAATCCAGGCTTGCAGGCGTTTACACGTTACGCGCTAGAAGCGGTAGCTCGCACCGAAGTGGATCTCGTGCTTGGTGTACTGGTAGTTGCGCTTATCCTTGGACCAGTTCTTGGTGTAGCCGTAGTCGAGAGTACCGTCCAGGCGCTTCACCAGCTCGCGGCTGAAGGCGATTGAGGGGTTAAAGGTGAATTCGTTACCCCGGGTGCCCTTCTGTTTCATGGTGTCTTTGAAGGAGAGAGCCAGGGTAGGGGTGAAATCCACTTTCTCGAAGAAGCGGGTGAAGGTGATCGAGTTTCTCAGCTTGAAGTTGCTCTCGTCATTGAAGTCATTCCGCGCATGCAGGTAATCGGCGCTGGCGGTGGTCACGAGGCTGAGCCCGTCACCCACTTTGAACAGCTGGGTGATGCTCAGGCCGGGCGCATAGGAGTTTTTCGAAGGATCATAGTAATCCACGAACTTGATATTCGCCTTGATCGTGGTGCTGCCGGTTTCAAACCAGCGAACGCGTTCACCCACCACGAAGTTGTAATAGCGGGTGTAGAAGCTAAAACGATGCATCTTTTCCCAGTCGCGCAGCATGAGGTTGAACTCGAAATCCAGCAGCATGGTGGCGGGCTTGCTGCCGCTCCAGTGCTCGATCTTGGTGCGGAGGGCGGGGGAGATCGAGATGTTGTCGTTCTGGAAAACGTCCGGAGTGGAGCGGCGGGAGTGGTAAGAGATCGTGGAATTGAGCTCCGGAATAAAGCTCACGGTGCGGTTCCAGTTGAACTGGTATTTGGCCAGCACTCCGGTTTTCCAGATCAGGGCGTCTTTGTTGCTCACCTGAGCGAGGGCCTCATCGGCCCTGGTGATCACGTTGGAATCGAAGGTGAAATCCTGGGATAGGGCGAAGGTGTAGGGCTGGCGGGGGAGTGGGTTGCCGTTGCGCATCCGCTCCACCAGGGATTCAAGCTCGGTATCGATCTCCTTGAGCTTGGCTTCGGCCAGCTGGGCGGTATCGGTGCCGGGAGAGTAATCGCGGGCGCGCTTGTAGAGGTTGGTGACATCGGTTTCGAGCAAGCGCTTGTACTTGGCTTTCTGGTTTTTGTCCTCTTTGATTTCTTTGGCGTCGTCCATCGCCATTTCGGCGATCTGGAGAAGGGCGGCCTGCTTCACCTGGTCGGGATCCTTGGAGAGCTTTCCGATGCGTTCGTAGAAATCCTTGGCGCCGGCCTTATCATCGAGGATCTGGCGGATGTAGGCGATGTAGTAAGCGGAAGCGCCCATTTTGTATTTATTGATGATGGACTTTCGGAAAGCCTGCTCGGCCTCTTTCAGCTTCTGCGTGGCGAAGAGGGCCTGGCCGTAGTCGTAGTGCAGGCCTTCGGGATTGTGCCTGCTGGCGATGGTTTTCCGGTAGTATTCAGCGGCCTTTTCAAAGTCCTGCAGCTTGGCGTGAGCCGAAGCGATGAAGAAGTTTACCGTGCCCTGGGTTTCCCTGTCGGCGGTTTTGATCGCTTCAGCTTTATCGATCGCCTGGGCATAGGCTCCCTTCTTGAAGAGAGCGAAGGCTTCCGCGAGCACTTGCTGGTGAGCTTCACTTACGGCCCCATGGGCACGCGGGGTCGCGGTTCCCAGGGCCAAGGCCAGAGCGAGGGAGAGCAGCAGGGGAGAGCGCATTTTTCTTTCCTTACAGTTCCTGTTCTTTATTGCACCGTAATGGTGAAGTTCACATTGGTAGAGGTCGGAATCACCGGAGTTGGGTCAGTGAAAGTGCAACTGGATGTGGGGCAAGGGCTCGTAGTCGGCTCCTGCGTTTGGGTTTCAGTGCCCGGAGGAGGCGGAGGAGGAGGAGGCGGCGGTGGTGGTGGTACGAACGTACCAGTGGTGCCGGTGGGCGAGAAAGTGGCGGTGTTCGTTACCGTTACGCCCGCATTATCAGGGCTCGTTGCGGTATTGAGGGCCACTACCAGAGCTTGAATCGCGGGAGGAGGAGGCGGAGGAGGCGCGCCCGGAGAGGCCGGCACGCGAGGAGCCTCTGCCACGAAACCTTTTACCGGGTCGAGGGCTACGCCTTTGGGAGGAATATAGGCTCCGGTGGCCGGATCGAATTTTCCCATGGCCTTGGGAGGAGTGAATACGCCGGTATTGGCATCGAATGCGGATCCAGGAGGCGGAGGAACGTAACGGCCCGAGGCCAGATCGATGAAGCCGCCAGCGCGGGGAGCGTATTCCCCGGTTTTTTTGTTAATAAAGCCTTCGGGTGGGGCCTTGGACTGGGCTGCGGGGCCGTCGGCGCGAACAGATTCACGTACGGCCGCCGCCACTTTCCCTTCGCCGGCCATTCTGGAAACGGCGGCACCGAGGGTTCTATCGGCACTGGAGGAGAAGGCTTTGGGATCGATGCCCGGGGGAACAGGGGAAGCCGAAGCGGCGGGTTTCTCCGCGCGGGCGTTTTCCGTGAAGGTGGTATTGCCCTTCATGGATTCGAGCTGAGCGGGCGAGATCTTCACCGGAATCGAAGCCATGGGAAGATCTGGTTGGGCACCGGAGAACTGGCCCGCTCCCACGGTTTGCACGCCATTATCCGCGCGAAGTGCGGAGAAAGGATTGGCGTTCCCCTCGATGCGAGCCATGGCCACCGCGCCCTCGAAGGTGATCAGGGCGGTGATATTGTTCTCTCTGTTAAAGCTTACGTTGAAGTCGGTGCCGCGGATTCCCATGGCGGCGGTTTTGGTTTTTACGACCATTTTCTCTTTGGAACCGCCGGAATTTTTTTGCAGCAGATCTTTGGTTACCTTGGCGCGGATCTGCCCGCCCACGAGATCCACGATCGAGGCTTCCCCTGGCTTGGAGGGTTCGATTTTCATCGTGGTATTGGGGCCCACGTTCAGCTGGGTATTGTCGGGGAAGAGCAGCCGCACGAAAGAGCCGGCTTCCGTGATCACGGAAGTTCCCGGATTTACTTTCTGCTTCTCCGCGAGAGCTTTACCATCGCCGGTTTTTGCCTTTCCTCGAAGCACCACCACAGTGGCAGAGCCTCCGGCAAAAGCGTTGGAATATACAACAGATCCGATAATGGTGCTGATCGCCAGCACGAGGATATTTGGGCGCATCCTTGTCCCCCCGGCTAATAGTTTAACAGCCGAAGCCAATCGGGCAAGGGAAAGGATATAGCTACTTTGAGGTAAATACCGTTACTCCGTCCCAGTTTTCGGGGGGCGGGGTGGCGAGAAACTCTTCGGTGGATTGCAGGAGCTTCAAGGTGGCCTTGTCTTCCGGCAAGAAGGTAAGGATTTCAGTGAATTGGGCCTTGGCTTCCGTGAATTTCCGGTTCAGGTATTTTCTCTCGTAGGCTTCATGGAACTTTTCCAATAGAGCGTCTTCCTTGGCCCAGGGATTCCAGTTGGGGATGACCTCGAAGATTTTCACGGCCTTGCTCTTTCCTTTTACTTGCACGAGATCGAGGGGGCGAATTTTGAATTCCCGAGCTTTATTCCCGAGTTTTTCCAGGGTGAATTCGGAGATCATCAGATTCACGCCGTAATACTTGGTTAAGCTTTCGAGGCGGGAGGCGAGGTTCATATTGTCGCCAAGGGCGGTGTACTGGAAGATTTTGTCGGAGCCCATATTGCCCACGGAGGCTTCGCCGGTATTGAGGCCGATTCCCACATTGATGCGCGGGAATTTTCTTCGCTCGAACTCGTTATTGATCTCGGGCAGGGCCTCGAGCATGAGCTTGGCGCCTCTTACGGCCTGGTAGGCGTGGTCAGGGAGGGGGAGGGGAGCGCCCCAGAAGCCTACCATCGCATCGCCGATGTATTTATCGAGGGTACCGCCGCTTTCGAAGAGGATGTCGGTCATGCGGCCCATGTAAATATTGAGGAGCGTGGAGAGCTCCTGCGCCGTAAGGCGCTCCGAGATGGTGGTGAAATCGCGCACGTCGGAGAAGAGCATGGTGATCTCGCGCTTCTCGCCCCCCACTTTGAGTTTGTCGGGATTGGAGAGCATCTCTTTCACGATTTCCGGGGCCACGTAGCGGGAGAAGGCGTCGCGGATCTTCTTTTTCTCGCGGGCTTCGGCGAATACGTTCAGGAAGGTGAACCAGCCGTAGAGCCAGAGGGTGCCGTTCAGCACGAAAAAGAGGCGGATCACATAGCCCTCTGGCGCGAAGTAGAAGTAGTCGGAGAAGTAGAGAATCGCGAGCACGGCTGCGGTTCCTGCGGTTTCCTTGAAGGGATCCTTGAGGCGGGAAATCAGCAGAATGGTGATGGTGCCGCAGAGGAAGAGGCCGAGGGAGATGAAGAAGCTCCAGTCGTCGGGTTTGAAGAGAAGGTTTTCATCGAGGGCGTGGAAGAGGTTGGCGTGTACGTACATCCCCGGGCTTTGCGGATCGGTGGGAAGGTGGCGAAGATCGTGCGCGCCGAAGGCGCTTGATCCGATGAGCACAGCTTTTCCGGCGAAGAGGGCCTTCATGCTTTCGTTGGATTCCGGGCTGGAATCGAAGAAAACTTCTTCGATGGGTACCGTGTGGAAATTGTTGGCGCGGCCGTAGAAGCGCACTTTTAGCTCGCCCCGGGAGTTCATGCGGATCGCACGTTCGCCCTGCTGGTTTTTGATCTTGAGCTGGTAGTCGGGGGAGCCGGGAATGGTGGACACTTCGAGCACGCGATCGGATCCGTTCTGGTAGAAGTGCTGAAAGCCGGCCAGACCGAGCGAGGGAAAGTAGATCTTGTCGATCTCGTTTACGAGCTGGGCGTGGCGGAACACGCCATCGATGTCGGGAGAGGCGGAGATGAAGGCGAAGACGGCCGGGGAGGCGGCCAGAACAGGGTTGGTGAAATTGTTTTTGTCCACGAGGGCGGAGCCGGCGATCGGTTCGGGGCCTGGCGAGCCGGTGACCATCGATCCGTAGAGGGCATCGGGAACCTGGGGGATGCCGTCTTCGGGGCTTTCGGCCAGGCCGTAACCGATCACCACCACGCCTTTTGCATCGTGGAAGCGTTGAACGGCGCTGGCGAAGGCCTGATCGGGTTCCGGGCTTTCGGGTTCGGGGAAGAGGGCGTCGAACATCACCACTTTGGCGCCGTAGGCGCGGAGCTTGTCGAGCACTTTGCCGTGGTTGGAGCGGGTCCAGGGCCAGCGGCCGATTTTGTTGAGGGAGTTGTCGGTGATCTCGAGCACCACGAGATCAGGGCTCTTGTTGTGATGATCGTAAAAGCGGCGGGTGCGGAGATCGTAGAACCAATTTTCGACGATGGCGGAGGAAACGAGGCCTTTGCCTACGAGGGAGTTTTTGCGCTCCTCAGAGAGTTGCCCTCCCTCGCGCATCAGGAAGCTCAGGGTGATGAGGGCGAGGCCGAGGAAAATGATGAGGGCGGCGCCGGCCGGCCGGAGCCAGCGGTCGAGAGCGGATTTTTGAGATTCCATAGGTGAACAGGATAAGCGGAGCGGTGGCAAAGGGGAATTCTTCCGCGCAGAGAGGAGCGAGCGCGAGCCGCTGGCGTGTGGGCGGCGTGAGCGCGGCCGCCGCGGGCTATATCCGGGGCAGTGGTAACCGGGGAGGGGAGGTTGCGCGCGAAATGTGGTGGACGATGCGAGCGGGGACTATATCCGGGGCAGTGGTAATGAGATCGGGAGTTTTAGCCAATCCGGAGAAAAAAAGAGAAGCCTGCTTTCCGGGGGGTTGGGGGAGGGGGAAGAAAGCAGGCCTCTAAGAGGGTAAGCGGGAGAGGGGGGGGTAACTCCCGCTTATAAATTTTTTGTGTTTATAGTCTTCAGAAGTAGCAGTTGAGCTTGATCTTTTTGAAGCTGGGCTTGGTCTTGTTCTTCTTGGTCTTGCTCATCTGCATCACCTTCTTGCCAACTATCAATGCACGCGGAATGCCAGTCAAAATCCATAAAAGATCTTTGATATCAGCATGTTTCCGCCCGGATACAGGTTGCATTCCTCAACAGGCGTTCAATAGTTTCACAATTCTTCGGGCTGGCCGCTGCTTCTGCCCATTGTCTGGGCAGTTGTAGAAGGCTTTGGGCAGAGCTTTGCCCTCTATTGCGCTCCTATTGGCTATGGCGCTTGCGAGCTGCGGCCATAGAGCGGCATGGCTTTCGCAATCTCTATGGTGATGCGTATGATTTTTACCCTTTTTGCCTTCCTACTGGCACTGCCTGCGGCAGAGGCTGCTGGCTTTGACGTTGGAACGCGCGTGATGGTGAAAGGCCGATTTAAGCGCAAGTGCGCCGCCAGGGTGGAGAGTGTGCCTGCTCCCGGTTTCGTTCGTTTGAGTTTTGATCGGCCCGGATGCGGGGACGCCAGCCAGCCTTTTGAGCACCGCCAGCTCCAGCGGCTGAGTTTCGTGGAAGAGAAAAAGCTGCCTCAGGGCGTATTGTTGCGCGCCGGGGCCGACGTGGTGGTTCCCGGATTCCGTTCCCGTCTTTGCCACGGCAAGGTGAGAGAGATTTCGCGCACTGGTTATGTGGCCGTGGATTTTGATGCCCTTCTTTGCGCCGATACCGAGGCCCTGCGAAAGGCTTCCGAGCTCCAGCCGGTGGAATTCGTTCCTGAGTTTCGTCAGGAGAAAACACGATTCAAAGTGGGGCAGCATGTGAAAGCGCCCGGGATTTTCGAGAAAGAGAGCTGTGGAGGCGTGATCCGGAAAATTACCAGCAATGGATTCGCGCTCATCGATTTCCAGGAACTCACCTGCGCCGAAGGCGGAAGGCTTTTTTCTCTTGAGCATCTCAAAGTGAGCGTGGCACCGGGAAAGCGCAGAAAAGTGAGCGGCGAGAGCATTTTTCAGAGCGTGATGCGCCAGATCGCTTCCGACAAAAACAAGAAGAGCGCCAAGCGCCGCCATTTTTGATCAGCGCTTTTTGGGCTTAATCACCAAGTTTCCATTGGCGATCTGCCGCCACAGCGAGCGGTGCACCCGGGCAAAGAGCGGATAGTGTATTCCGTCTTCGAGATCTTCGAGCTCGTCGGCCTGTTCGTCCATGCTGGCGAGCAGGCGTTTGATTTCGCGGTCGGTCTCGTCTGAATTCATGGAAAACATCTCGAATTTTTCGAGAGGCTTGAGCGCCTGCAGGTTTCCTTGTTTCAGGTGGGTTTCGGCTTCGGCCAGGGCTTTGCGGTAGTAGGCCAGTTTTTCCATCTCCGCGGGCTCGGAAGGGCCGTGAGTGTCGCTCATTTCGTTGATGTGACGCCTTAAGGCATCCCGGAAGCTCTCGTCTTTTTCGAGCCTGGCCACGAAATCCTTGCGCGAAGAACTCGACATATAGTCGAGCCAGGGGTCGTCGAAGTTATCCATCTTTTTGGAATTTCCGCCGGCTTCGAGGCGTTCTGCTTCGAGCTTTTTGCCTTTGGCGGTGTCTTTTGCTCCTGGCCAGAGAGAGCTTTCCTCTGCGCCGGAAGGAGTGAGGCCATAGAAGCCTTTTTCGGTGGCCGTCCCGTTTGCGGCGGAGGGATTCGCGCTCGTGTCCGGGTCTTTCGCCGGTTCGCCCGAGCTTCCGGGATCCGCATTTGCCGCCGGGCCATCCGTGTCCTGGTATCTGTCGTTGTAGTCGAAGTCTTCCGAGGAGGCCTGGCTGTGTTTTCCGGCCAGGCCTTCGGGCCGCGAGGAGTCTTTTTTGGAGCCGGAGGCCTGGGTGTTCTTGCCGGAAGAGCTTGAGGCTTGGTTCTTGGTGGATTCGCTGGAAGAAAAATTCGAGTTGCCGGTTTTGTGGCTGCTCAATCCGCCGCTATCGCCGCTATAAGACTTTTGTTTGGTGTATTGGCTGGAATTGCTTACCGGCATCCTTCGCACGATGAAGGAGGCTTCCCTGCATTCTTGGGGACACTTCTTGCCCGGGTGAGGAGGGTCTGGCTTTCGGGAGCAGCCGGGCCACCATTCCGAGCATTTTTCGGGCAGGTTCGACTGCAGGATCGCGCCGCCAGCACTGCAAAAGAAGCCGTCGTAAACTTCGTCGTCATCGTCTTGGTGACCGTGCCCGTGCCCGTGCCCATGACCGTGCCCATGACCGTGCTGGTGGGCGAGGGAGGGCGAGGCGATCAGGAGGCAGGCCAAGGAAGCCGCTACCAGCCGGTCGAACTGCCGCAAGATTCTAAGATTCAGGATCATCCCCACTCTCTACGCTCTATGATTTATTATCGGACAAAATTAGTCATACATTTAGAAAATTTAGTGTTTTTAAATACTTATGCCTTGGGGAGACAGGGGGCTAAGTGCTTGAAATTCCGAGGGCTCCGAGTGCCAGGTAAAATTGACTCTATTGGTATGGCTCTGATTGGTGGTATATGCAGTGCGTATGTATGCTGTGAAACTACTTACGATTTTTGCCTTAACCCTCCTTTCCGCCCCTTCCGAGGCCGCGCTGGTTTCGCCTAATCTCTGGCCCGACGGGAAGCGCATTCCGATTTGCTGGTATCAGCTGAAATCCGAATACGAGCCCCTGGCGAAAACATTCCAGAAGCTAATTGAATCGGAATACGCGCGCGCCGGCATCGGATTCACGGGCTGGGGAAAGTGCACTTACTCTTTTCGCTCCGGCACGGAGCTGCGGATTTTCCTGAATCCCGACACCAGCACCGAAGCCCTGCTGCGATATCGCGGCCGGGCGCCGGGCATAGGGCCGGTGAATTCCCGCAATGCTTATCTTGATTTAGTGATGGGCGGGCTCGAGCGCCGCTTGCAGGCGACCCGCGGAAATAGAGCAGTTATCAACGAGCTTTTGGAAAAATACGATGCCGCTTACCGCTGCCTCTATGAGAAAGACCAGCGCGCTCGCCGGGCTGCTTGCGCCTGGCTCGATCAGAGAGAGAAGAAGGCGTATCCCGACCTCAACTTCCGCGGACAGCCTTCGATGAGCACGTTGCCGAAGGGTTTCATCATCAATCTGTTCGACACCCTTCTGCATGAGATCGGGCACTCGATCGGGATGTACCACGAGCAGGCGCGGGATCTGGACAGCGAAGAGGCCCGCAAATGCCGGAGCCGCGATGAGGGCCCGATCCGCGACCGCAGCATCATTCTGGTGGAGCTGCCGGAGCGGCAGCTCGACCCACGCTCGCTGATGTATACCTGCCGCGGCAGCCATAAGGTGCCCTTCCTGAGCGATTACGACATTCGAGCGCTGCGAAAGGCCTATAGGCTGGCCCCATAAACTGGGCTGTACGGACTAGGGAGCGCAGCGGCGCGGGCCAGAAATACTGAATATCCTCGCGCCAATTTGCTATAATAGAAGCTTACGGGGGTGACCTGGTTTCGACGGGGTCACGAAACTCGTTTGTGCAAGCCGTGGTGCCATCAGGCCACGTTAAACAGGTGGCATTTGTTAACTGGCAACAGTGACAACTTTGCTCTCGCTGCCTAAACAGCACGCGTAGCACGAGTTCCCTCGAGGTGCCCATGCCCCGGGGAGAATTCGTCATTATCATGGGATAGGTTCCGGCTGCTGGCATGCCGGCAGGGACCGAAACTTTAGTAGGCCTCGCTCGGGAGTAGGTTGTTTGTGGTCGCCTCCCGGGTAAGAAAAAGCACAAACTAAGCTTGTAGAGCGGCGATGCAGAATGACTTCGGACGCGGGTTCGATTCCCGCCACCTCCACCAATTTTGGAAAAACCTCCTGAAGGATCAGGGGGTTTTCTTTTTTGGAAAATCCAATACGTGATTCTGTACGTGATTTCCTTGAGAAGTGCTCATTAATGCTTAGTCTTAAATGAAGATGGATATTCTGACTCTTCTCATACTGCTTGTTCAAGTCGGCGTCCTCATCTTCACTCTTTGGGCAGCAAGCCGAATTTGGAAGATTATCAAGTACGCTGATCGTTTTTCTAACCCAGTTGCAAAGCGCAATGCGCTCATCACTTGGTCATTTATTTTCGCGTTCTCACTAGGCTTCCTGTTTATCGGTGTTTGCTACCTAGTTCCGCTTCTTAAGCTCCAGCAACTTGCCTGGAGTACTGGAAGCCGATAGCCCGAACGCCGCGGCTGTTTTCTCCGCCGTTTCCTCGCTCAGGTGAGCCACTGCCTTCGCGTACCGCTCCGTCATCTCCCGCTTCCTATGCCCCAGGCTCGCCTGCACACTCGTCAGGTTGCCCGTGGCGAGGTACGCGATCGTGGCGTAGGTGTGGCGGCAGATGTGGGTGCTTCTCCAGGGCATCTCAAGGGCCGTGAAGCCCGCATTGAACGCGCTCTGGATCGCGTTGTACTTCATCATTCCGCCCTTGGCCGCCGGGAACACCATCGGCTCCCTCCCGGCCTTGAGCTTCCATTCCCTCAAGAGCTGAACCAGCTCATCGGGTAGCTTCACGATCCGGTTGGAGTCCTCGGTCTTGGTGCTACCGCGAAGCGTTGGGAGCTTCGAGTAGTGGCACCAGGTCACCGTGCGGTGGATATGGGCGATCCGGTTGTCGAGGTCGACTGCGTCCCACATGAGGCCACAGGCTTCCCCGACTCGCGTTCCCGTAAGCACCATAAACGTCGCCAGATTCGCGTAGACGGGATTTCTACGCTCGCGTAGCCAGTCGATCCACTTGCGCATGTCCTCGGGGCGCACGAAGTAATCCACGCGCCTTTTCTGGACCTGCTTGTAGATCGCTCTTTCGCGGTGCCTCTTCGTGATCGGCACCACGTAGTTCGCATCTGTGTAGTTCCGGTACCACTGGAGGATTACCGAGAGCAGTTCAATCTCTTTACCAAAGGTACGCCTTCCGTTGTTCTTCGCCGTGGGCTGCTGGATCAGCCATTCGAGCCAGTGATCCACCGCCTTGGCGTTGATCTCCCGCATCTTCATCTTGAAGAGCGGGGCAGGACGGAAGTGCACGAGGCGGAGCTCGTAGCTCTGCATCGTGGTTTCCCGGAGCCGCAGCTTGGCGAACTCCAGGTACTTCGCGAGGCATTCCGAGAACAAGAGGCCGTCGTCGGCCTCCTGGTCGTAGGTGCCCTTGAGGTAGTCTTCTTTGGTTTGATCGTGCCAGGCGTGGGCCGCGGCTTGGGTTTCGAAGGTGCGATCCTTCACCCGAACGCCGCGAACGTAAACCTCGGCATGATAAAACGTGTTCTTCTTTCCATTCTTGCTTCTAGTGCGTTTCGTTACCGACATGACCGGAACTCCTTTCGTTCCAACCACGCCTCCACGCTCCTCCGCCGAAACCGGGTCTTTCCGCCCAGGCTGATAAATGGAATCTGCCTGAGGGACACCCAATTTCTTACGGTCTGAGGAGCGAATCCGAACGCATCCGCAAGATCCTCTACTGTCATCAGCCTTTCAAAGAACTGCTCTCCCATTCTTACCTTCTTCGCTTCGCCCTTTCCAGCCTCCACCAGGTGTTCATTCCTCTTCCCTCCCTCTTCCTCTTCTCTGAATTTTTCCTCTGGTTTCCCAAGATCCATGCCAAACCTCCCACCACCTCCGCTCGCCGCCTTCCCTCCGTTTTTCTGACCCCACTTCATCAACTCGTTGAGGGGGTGGGGTCAGAAAACTTTAGAGGAGGGTTGTGCGGCGAGCGGCGCGCTCCAAGCGCGTGAAATTTGAAGTTCTATCTGGGTTCGAGCGCGGATTTTCTATGAGACGGAACTGGGGCCGGGGTGTCCCGGTATTGACGAGTTCGGGACTTCGCGAATTGCAGCAGTTTCGGACGCGAGCCGTTGCACCCACTCGTTCAGAGTTAGGATCTCTCTGCCGTGCGTAATGAGGCGAATGCCATCCGATTCGACATAAGTTTCGTCGCAGGAAAATGTTAGAAATGATCCGGCGTAATGTTTGAAACGCTCGCGCTTCCATCTTTGACGCTCGCTGCTCAACATTTGTGCGGGCAGATCCTGATGGCTGGCGATGTGCAGAACGCCATCAACGTGCGCGTTTTCGGACAGGAGTTTGATCTTTTCGAGCGGCATTGACTGCCCGCCGGTCCAGGGATCGATCGAAATGAGGATGTTCAGCGGGCGTGCCGATGCTTCGGTGCGGATCGAAACGAGGATCTCCGGCTGGTGGGCCATCCTCAGCTTTTGATCGGGCAGGATGGCGTTCGCGATCGGATCGTTGCGGAAGTGTACGCGCGGAACCAGGTGAGCGTTCGGCAGATCATGCTTGATGCGCTCGGCCCAGATGGCGATCACTTGGCAGTGCATAGGGTCTTCGAAGCGGGCTTGCGGCCTGCTTGGCTCAGAGTTGCTGGCTCTTAAGGAAGCGGTAATCACCGGTTGGCTTCGCTCGCTCGGATGAAGTTGGTAGTAGTGCATGCTGTTGCGGCACGGACCGAATGCGCGTTTGTAGATTAACTTCCGCCTTTGCATGCGCTCCAGGGCAACGCGAAGGCGTCGCTTGTCGATCTTCGGCTTAAGTAGGCGCTGGAGGGCTGAGCTGGAGAGGATTCCGTAAGACTGAATTAGGTTGAGGATATGGGCGCGGCGTTTGTAGGGTAGGGTAGCTTGCATAGGGCTCCTTTGTTCGAGTTGAAGGAGCCGCAGACTACTGCGTGCAATTAATTTGTAAACAAGGCGTGTTTTTTGCCCTGTTATGTCTGATTATGTCCCGTTATGCGCAGTTATGTTTGGTTATGTTTCGCGAGGTCGATTTTTCTTAAAACAAATTCTTACAAGCAGTCGGAGGGGCGCTTCCAGCAAGCCTCGATAAGTTTATTGAGTGAGAAAATCTGGCACAGGTCCAGTTAGTGAGCTTGAAAGCAAGGGGCATACAAGTGTTCCCGCTCCTGCTTGAATGCCAATGATAAAAATTTCTCAGTTTTCCCATTAAAAAAAACTACGGGGCCAACTCCAGCCTTTGAGAGTGCCAAGGAAACGCACGGATCCTTGATTGAATTCAGCATTTTCTTGAGTTCGTTAAAAAGGTCAAATGCAGGCGTATCTTGCACGATCTTGAGTTCCTTGACTCCCAAGTGCTCCTCCATGAGGTAGTTGATTGAATCCAGACCTGGCGCCAAACACTTCTGACTGGCATTTCGAATAGCGCTTTCCATGATTTCAACAAGTTCACGGGAGCTTGCAGAGTAGCTCTGCACGATAGGGGCATTTGGCTGCGTGGAAGTACAGTAAGCCTTAGTGTATTTCTCGGCGTTTGCTCCGGTGTCACTGCATTTTGTGCCGTCGCAGCGCTCTAGGACAACTCTGCCTGAATGAAACACGATGCACGATCTGCCGACTTCAAAATTCTTGGGCTTACTTTTCTGAGTGATTTTGCAATTTTCGATCAGGGTCGGCGAGTCTTTCGTGGCGCAGAGTGGAACAGGCTGTGCGGTTGCGGCCGCCATCAATGTCTTTACTAAAAAAAATCTTACCATCTGCATGTCCTTCCACCTTTAAGCTTCCACTGCAATTCAGCAGATAAAAAGTTTCACCTTTTACCCAGACGATTTTTTGGGGCTCTGACACTTCTCCGTTCATTCTAGCGCTTGGAAGTGTCATGTGGCTGCCCGCATAGGTCCTAGTCAGATGGTAAGCAAGAAGCGCAGACGCAAAGAGCACAGAGAGGCGAAATCCGGTGGTGTGCACGAATATGGATTTCATGAGCCTACCCACAATGTCGACAAAGTTCGGGGTAATGAAAACTAGTATGCAGAGAAGTCCGAATACGATTCGCGATAGGTAGATTGGAGTTCCAGGTGGTGCGCTAAAGGCCTTGCCGTCCGAAATCATAAATGCATTGTAGGGAGCTAGGGTGGCTCCTTCATAATTTAGGTACAGAAAAGAGAAATAGACCAGAACGACCACCTCTGCCATCCAGAGTCTTTTCACCAAGGAGAAAATAAGTTTCAGCGAGTTTTTCAAAGATCCAGATCGAATCCATTGCCCTATGAACACCAGCAGAAGTAGGCCGCCTAAGACATAAACTAGCCAGTGCGGCCGCTGCCAGCTCAAGAAGTCTATGTAGGTCGCCAGTGGATAGGTAGGAATTGAGCCGAAGATGAATTCGGTTCCAAAATAAATCGATTCTTCGAGAGAAGGCGAAACCGGAATACTGAAGTTGTGAATATAGCCTAGTGTAAACGCATAAAGGACAAACGGAATAGGGAGTATCAGTGATGCAAACGCGCTGAGAGGAATGTAGTTGCTATCGTCAGCTTTCTTTTCGTTCTTACTTGTCATCTTTTTTTCTTCAATTTTCTGTCGCTGCTCCGCACTTCATTTCCAGCAACGTTCCTGTTTTGTCTTGAATTAAATCCCGCATGCGAGCGTTATCGGTTTCTCGAAAGGTGACAAAGGCCTGCTTTAGTGTCTCTCCCTCTTTGAGGTGCTCCCAAAACACAATTCCTCGGGGTATGATTTTGGTTTTGGTCTTGTCTGCCTTTCTGGGTACTTCGATATCGAAAAAATAGCGGTAGAGCGCTCCAGTTACCAACTCTTCGCCTTTATAGGTATATCGAGTGGCAACAGCTATAGGGACGAAAATGCGGCCCATGCCAATTTGAACGTGGTCATCGTCTCTGAAGGTTTTCGCAACGCATTCAGTAAGAGCTTCGTTCAACGGAAGCATGGAAATTGCCATGTTGGGCAGAAAAAGGTGCTGTGGGGGTACGCCAGTCGATGGTGAAAACCTTACGTATCCAGACTGGATGTTCAAATCCTCGCGCGGGGATGAAAAACGAAGAACATTTCCGTTTTCAGTGAGCTTTGTATTCCAGATAGCTTTTTTCGCGATCAGCAACTCGTCTCTCTGGTCTGAATAAGTAAGGTAACTAAAGACAATCGCAATTGTAGACAAGACCGTAGAGATCAGCGCAAACAAATCAACTTGCCTGCGCACCCGAAGGCGCAGTTCACCTTCTCCAAGGATCAGCTTACTGCTTCCAGCGAAAAACGCCGTGGCTTCGTTTCCGCTAATTGCGCGATATGGAATTTTTCGGCGAACGATGATGCAAAGGGATTGGATTTCGGGCTCGCCATGCGCAGCAGTATTTTCTTTCAACCAATCGTAGTCGGCTGGAGAGAGCCATTGCGAGTCGATAGGCTCGGGGCCGGAACTTCCGGATGCCCGCCAAATGTCATGAAGATTCAGCCATGCGCCATTTGGCAGGCCGTTTGATCGAAAAACCGACTCGGAGCTTGTTTTGTAAATGAAGCGGTCTAGTAGCATCAAATGCTCTTATGCTGCTTCTACCTTCACGACTAGTTTTAAGCCGCCTGCCCGAACTGCATCTTGAAGGGCCATGCGCACTAACACTTCGGGAGGGTGTCCAAATGCCTTCGCAAATCGGGCGGCCTGCTCGGGGCTCGCCAGCCGGCGTCCCTTCTCAATATCGCAAAGATACTGGCGCGACACGCCAAGTCTCTTGGCAAACTCTGCCTGAGTGTAGTCATCACGCATGCGAAGAGCCTCAACAGCCATTCCAAAGGAAAGGTCCTGGCCGAGAATCTGCCTCTCCAGTTTAGAGCCCGAAGAGTCTTTCGATTTCTTTGTAGTCATGGTTGTTTACCTCTTCCACTAAAACGCACTTAACCTTGTTTTCTACTATCCGATAAAACGCGCGGTAGCCTCGTCCGAGTCGCACCGATCGAACGACCCCCTTCAATTTTCCCTGCAGGGGCTCGTCGTGATAGCCCGGAATCTTTCGGACAGTCTCGATGCCGTGCTCTTCAACTTCTCGCTTCCAAAGCAAAAAGCCTGCAGCCACCTGTTTGGGCACGACCCGTAGACTCTTTTCTGCCCGTTTGGTCAGGGTGACTTGCACCAGCCAATTGTACGTCAAAATGACGTACTTAGCAATTGATTGAGTGATTCCAAGCAGGTAAATACCCTTATCTTGAGACCTTAATAAGCTAAGGAATTCAGCATTTTGGCCGATAAGTAAGGTATGGGGTTGGTAGTAGGGAAGTGGAGGATTAAGCAGCGAAAGCAGCCTATTGGTGGCCGCGCGTTGTTGCTGTTCCTGCACTTTGGAGGCACCGAGCTGTTCCTGATGCTCGCGGTAGTCGTAACTATCGTCATGCAGTTTCGCCGGAAGCTGTTGGCGATAGTGAGCAAACTATTCCAGGAAATAGATGCTTACGATTGTTTTGATATGCCCTGCCATTCTGAGCCGGGCGTTCCGTTGCCCTGGGTTCTGTTTTGGACTCTTCTTGCTGGTCTCACAATTTTTTCGCTTTGGAAAAATAGGGGCGCACAACGACTCATCTTTCACTACGTTCTACCGATCCTGGCATTATTCGCAGCTACCGTGTTTGCTGTGGCGGTTTTCATTCATGAAACCAGTATCTGGCTCTATGCGGCCTTGATTGTTTTCAAGGTCGGAGTCTTCAGTTGCTGCTTTTTCGAAATCGAGAAGGTTCAGGATAATCCTAGTGCAGGCCAAACTAGTTCGCCGCCCAAACGAGCCCTGCCTTTGGAGCTTGAGGGGTCTAAGGGGCTTCAGGTTGCTTGGGCCGGCCTGTTGGCGTTTGGCCTGGTTCTTTGGTTCAGTAGCGAGATTAAAGTCCCGGGCGATCGTTCGATCTCTTCTTTTGGAACTACCCAAGGCGGTGTTCACGGCATGCCCGTGAGGACGAAGGATTGGTTGGCCGCAATTGATAAAAAACAGCTTGGCTCGGTGCGCGAGCTATCCATGAGCAGTGATGCCAAGAAAATTTTCCAGGATCCTGTTTGGGGGAAGTTTTTGTTCTTCAGCGCGACCGACTCGTCGCCCGAAGTTCTGGAGTTGATTCTCAAGCAAGACTTGGTGCCAAATGAGTTTATCGAACACTCTTTTACGCGTCTGGCATCAATGAAGAATTGCCAGGCCTTCGATCGCCTTGTTCGCTATGGCAAGTTTAGAAACATTCGGAAGCCAGTCAATATTTCGTGTAGCATTTAGTACATGATCTTCGGTTTTCCACTCTTTGAATATGTGGTCAATCTTCTCCCCGGCCTATTTTTCATGTCACTTTCGATTCTTGCGCCTTCAATTGGCCTAGTCTTGGGCGTTGTAGCAATTAGGGCGAAGAAGGGCGGCGCTGCCTTTCGACACTTAGTGGCGAGTTCAATCGCTGCAGGCGTAAGTCTATTCTTTCTTTGGGATCTTCTTTTCAATAAGGGGCTTTCCAAAGGATCAACTGCCGGCCTGGCCTTTCTTTTTATTCCTGTCTTTTCGGTAGGTGGGCTCCTGGCTGGATACGTTTTAGGTTTTGCAGTGGCATTCATTGTAGAGCGTGTGAGGAGAGGGAAAGATTCCCTCTTCACTGCTGCTAGAGTTTTATTTTTTATTCCAGCAGTTGCTCTCGCAATATCTCTCTTTGGCATTTTGAAAGAGTCGATCTCATCCAATGACCTTCAAGTATCAGAAAAGGCCATGGGCTCAGGCGCGCTGCATTATATGCTAGAGAAATCTAAACGTCCTGGAGCAAACAGATTCGGGATTACGCTGTTTTTAGCTCAAAATCGTTTTGCACCGGAAGATATCCTCGCTGAGCTTAGCCGGTCTGAATTCAGTCAGATCCGGGCTCAAGTGGCGAACAACCCAAGCACACCAATTTCTATCCTTAACGGTCTGAGGAATGATTGCGAAGAAGCTGTTCGAAAGATCATCGCAAAGAGACTTGAGGGGCAGCCTGCGGCAAATGCAGTGGGCGTCCCTTCAAATTGCTCTAAGAATTAGTTCCAATACGTGACTCCATACGTGAGTTTCCGGTTTTGCTCTTACCCTCAACCAAAGTCATCAGAATTTGATGGGCGGTCCATCCACCACGTCATACGTGAATTTGTACGTGAGCGACTGATTTTCAGCGGGATCTAGCGGGATGCGCCCGGATGAGGCGTGATTGCTAAGTTAGTGTGACTTCAAAACAATCGAACGTTTTCAATTTCTTGGAAGAGGTCGCAGGTCAAACCCGCCACCTCCACCATTTAACCCAACTGAAAACGCCCCCTCGCGGGGGCGGAATCGTAAGCCCTTCAAACCAAAAACAAACCCAAATCAAAATGAGAGGCACCAGGCCTCCAATTCCGATTGTGGACGTTGCCCGAGATTTCCGAAGATTTCTCGGCGAAGTCACACTTCAGTCACACCTTAGTCACACGTTCGGCGCTCGCAAGGAGCGCTGTCTACGCGAGTAGACTTTTCCGGGCGGCGTGGAGGTTTTCCAGGTCAGTTTTCGAGGAGTTCAGGGCACCTAGCCTGCGTGGAGTCCCTCTACACATGTAGAGAAGGGACCACTATGTCTAAACGAAGCAACGAGAAACGCATCACGCCGGCGAGCCGAGCTCTCCGATTTCTGCGGGAGCAGGCGAAGCTGAGCTATCGGCAAGCGGAGAGAGCATCGGGCGTGAACATGGCGATCATCAATCACCTGGAGAATGGGAGGATCGCCATCCACCAGCGGCACCTCGAAAAGCTGCTACCGATTTACGGCGCCACTATGCAGACCTTGGAGATGTTCACTTCGGGCGGCGTGGCCGTGCCGCAGAACCTTCGATACGAGTGCGTTTCGTTGGTGCGGGACATGACGTTGGAACAGCTGCGGACGGCTCTGCCGGTGCTGCAATCACTGGCTGCACATAAGTAGGCGAGGCGACCATGTACGATATTCTAGTGAAGCTGATGGTTTTTGCCGCTCTTCTGGAGTTGGGGATTTCACTGACGGAATGGGAGGGCTGCCGTTCGCGGGAGTGCCTTGTGCAGCTGGAGCGGAAGTCTCGCGAAGTGCTGAAGATAGATTGGAAGCCGATTTCGGTGTTTCCGGAGGAGGCGAGGCGGTATTCAGGGGGCGATCGAAAATAGTTTTCATTCGCTAAAATTGCGATTCAGGTTTCGGCATGAGTTGCATTCCTATGCTCGAGCTAATCCCACACCTTCGCAGTAGCTGCGTCATAGAACTTGAT